>CAVKLS010000087.1:0-6635 GCA_963657025.1 bacterium
GGCTTAACCAAAAGCACGAAGTGCTTTTAGGGAGCGAAGCGACCGTAGTTGAAGCAGACAAGCCGACCCTTTCACACTAAGAGAAATACAGAACACATATCCCATAAGGGCTGTTAAATTGACAAAAATAGAGAAGAAACAACTTTTGCCGTTTCTTCTCTATTTTTATAAAGTGTATGGTATAGGAAGTTATCGAATAAAATTGGTGGCGGTTCTCTCGCCGTATTCGGGCAAGCCGAATTCCTTTTTGCCTAAAGCTATCGATTTGATGAGGAAGCTCATGTTGAGCGCCAGGGTTCTCATGGTGTACATACCCTCGGCGTCCTGTGCGGCTTCTCCCGGTGCGGCACCGTGTGCCATATTCCAGTAGGAGCTTGTCGCAATGGGCATATTTGAAATCGAGAAATACTTGTTCATCACATCAAATGCGGCTGTGTTTCCACCTCGTCTTGCTACCGTTACGGCAGCACCGACCTTCATTGCCTTTGAGAACGGCGTCGAGTAGAAAAGTCTGTCGGCAAAGGCAATTGCCGTTGCGTTTGGCCCAGCGTAATAAACAGGTGTTCCGAGAACAATTCCGTCAGCCTCCTCAAATTTGGGAGCAACCTCATTGACGATGTCGTTGAAGACGCATTTTTTAAGTTCGGTGCATTTTTTGCATGCAATACAGCCCCTTATGTCCTTGTTTCCGATGTGAATAAGCTCGGTTTCTATACCCTGTTCGGTGAAAACCTTAATCATCTCATTCAGAGCGGTGGCTGTGTTTCCGTTTTTCTTGGGACTTCCGTTGATAAGTAAAACCTTCATGACGATTAATCCTTCTCAAAGGTCTCTGCAACCTGCTTTAAGTAGTCGATAATCGGAAGATGCTGCGGGCAAATACCCTCGCACTGACCGCACTCGATGCATTCGCTTGCTTTGCCGAAATTCTTTGAGATGTTGTCATAGTAGGATTGAGATGCTGTCCACGGCTTCTTTCCGTCCGGATTTTCCTTTTTCTCACCGTTGTAAGCCGAGAAATACTTAGGAATTGCAATCTGCATGGGGCATCCGTCCGTGCAGTAGGAGCAGCCTGTGCAGGGAATTGCGTTTTCGCTCTCGATAACCTTTGTGACCTTCTTGACAAGAGCCTGTTCCTCATCGGAAAGCGGCTTGAAGTCCTTCATGTAGCTCATGTTGTCCTGAAGCTGATCCATGGTTGTCATGCCCGAAAGAACTATTTTGACATTCTCGAGTGATGCGGCAAAGCGGACTGCCCATGAGGAAACGCTCATGTCGGGATTGTAGTCCTTGAATATCTTTTCTGCCTCGGGTGAGATGTTCGAGAGAGTTCCGCCCTTGACGGTCTCCATGGTGACGACCGGCTTGCCGTGCTTAACTGCTACTTCATAGCACTTCCTTGACTGAACGCCTGCCGACTCCCAGTCGAGATAGTTAATCTGAAGCTGGACAAACTCGAAGAACGGGTGCTCGGTGAGAAGCTTGTCGAGAAGCTCGGGGCCGTCATGGAAGGAGAAGCCTATGTGCTTGACAAGTCCATCCTCCTTTTTCTTCTGAATCCAAGACCAAATGTCCAGTTTGTCGTAAACCTCAACGGAGTGAGAGTTTACATCGTGAACGAGGTAGTAATCAAAGTAATCTACGCCTGTCTTGTTTCTCTGCTCGTTGAACACCTTGTCGGCGTCCTCATAGCACTTGATAAAGCCTGAGTGGAGCTTGGTTGCAAGGGTGTAGGCGTTACGGGGATAGCGGCTTGTCAGTGCGGCTTTGACGGCATTTTCCGACTGGAATGCATTGTACATCCATGCGGTGTCAAAGTAGGTGAAGCCCTCCTTGATGAATGCGTCAACGAGATCCTTGACCTTCTCAATGTCAACGCTGCCTGCGTCGTTTGGGTCGATTGTCGGAAGTCTCATGAGACCGTAGCCTAATTTTTTCTTAGAAGTAAAAACATCCTCAAACATTTTCGTTCCTCCTTAAATTCTCACAAATAAACTGAAGTATCACAAATTTAAACAACATACATTTTCAAGACGGTTTATTGTCTTGATTTTTTCACAAATATAGTTTAACATTAAACTTAGGATTAAAGTCAATAGTTTTTATTATTTTCTTGAGGTGAAATATGGCATATTCTATCAAACAGGCGGCTGAAATTATGAATGTCACGCCAAGCACACTGCGTTTTTACGACAAACAGGGACTGCTCCCGAATATTTCGAGAAGAGAATCGGGTTACCGTGCCTTCTCCGAGGAGGATATGTCTATGCTCAGACTCATTGCATGTCTGAAGAAAACAGGTATGCCGATTAAGGATATTCAGGAATACATCTCTCTTTTGGCTCTGGGTGACGAGTCTCTCCACGAGAGATACGAGATAATTCTCGCAAGAAAAGCCGAGGTAGAAAAGCAAATGGAGGAGATTAAGGAAACTCTCGACTTTGTTAACCGCAAGTGCAGGTACTATGAGGAGGCAATTGCGGCAGGAACAGAGGCGATTCACCGCAGATGCGATCAAAGTGATGATGAAAAATAAAGGCTGAAACAGTTACAGCACCGTGAAAAAAACACGGTGCTGTATTTTTATTTCTCAAAAATATTCTTGACAATCAGTAATTAAAAGAGTACAATCCAAAACAACTACAATGCATATCGGCAAAGTAGGCAATACGAAATTTGCCGATATATTTTTATTTCGATAAAATGCTTATTGACAAAATGATGATAGATGTTATAATTTATAGCAACAGATGTTATATTTAAATTTGAGATATAATAAGTCTGAAATAAATATTTCTTATTTCAGACCATGAATTAATTTTATTTTAGAAAAAAGAAAGGAGAATTCTATGAAGTCACCCGATATGATAAGGGAAATCCGAATGCAGCTCGGACTCAGTCAGAGTGAGCTCGGACAAAAGCTTGGGGTGTGCTTTGCTACCATCAACAGATGGGAAAAGGGCAGATGCGAGCCGTCATCCATAGCGGTCTCGGCAATCAAGTCGCTTTGTCGGGAGAACGGAATAGATTTCTCACGCTTTGAAGATATGAGCGAGGTGGTTTCCGATGAAACCGTCACGCTGTACCATGGGACGAGAGGGACTCTCTGTGAGAAAATCACGCCGAAAAGCCATTGCCACTGCGATTTCGGAAGCGGATTTTATATGTACGATTCGCCGTGCACGGCGAAAACGCTCATATGCGGCACGGGAGATGCAAGGCTTTATACGCTGAATGTCAGTCTTCTGGGGCTTAAAATATTAGACCTTGACGTTCTCATGGACTGGGTGTTTTTTGTCGGATTCAATCGGGGAAAGCTTGATTTTTATAAAGATTCAGGCGTCTACGGCAGAATGAGCGCATTATCCGAAAGCTATGATTTGCTTATCGGTGCGGCTGTGGACGAAAAAACGGCTGTCGCACTGGACAGATTTTTCGACGGTGAGATAACAGACGCCGCATTGATAAAGTGTCTGCCCAGCTGTGAGACGGCGGCAAAGCAATATGTCGCGCTTACTCAAAAGGCGGCGGATAACATAGAAATTGCAGGCGAAAAGCTTCTGAGCGGCGAGGAGAGAAAATCCATTTGCGGCGACAACATTGAGTCGAGAAAAAAGGCGATTGACGCACTTGAGGAAATTTGGCGCGAGAACAGGCGAAACGGAAGATTCCTCGATGAGATAATCGGAGGAAAATCATGAACGAAGCTGTTTTGCGTGACCGAGCCAAGCTTCAGGGGAAAATATTCAGGCGTGCCGTTCTGACGGGACTTGACGCCGAGGCTTTCACAAAGGCTTTTATGACCTCAGAGCAGGCAAAATGGCTTGATTTTTTCGGAGATCCGATAGAGTGCATGGGAGAAGCTTATATTCTTGACGAGCTTCTGTCGGCAAAAGATATTCCTACGGCAAAGGAAGAGGTTTGCTGGTGCCTTGCGCAGTGGGTGGGCTACACCTACCGAATGTGGTGCGACAGCGAGAAAATCCCATCCGAAGAAGCATATGCGAGAGTGTCCTTTAAAAGAATGGTGGAGCTCTATCCCGTGTTAAATGCAATGTGCACTCAGAGAGTGACAGAAATACTGAACCGACAATAGCGGTCGGCAGGAGGTAAAAATGAACGAAAGATTGTGGACTATACTTGTAGAGTCCTTTCCCAAAATATTGTCTGCCGGAATCAAGGTTACCGTTCCGCTGACGATTGTTTCCTTTTTCTTTGCATTGATAATCTCGGTTGTCGTTGCAATGATTCAGTATGCCGAGGTTCCTGTTCTCAAGAACATCTGCCGTTTTTATATCTGGCTCATTAGAGGAACACCGATGCTTGTACAGCTTTATGTTGTGTTCTACGGACTGCCGAGCGTGGGAATTATGCTCGACCCGATTCCATCAGCCATAATCGTTCTTTCTTTCAACGAGGGCGCTTATATGGCGGAGAGCGTCAGAGGTGCACTCGAGTCCGTTCCTGTGGGACAGCTTGAGGCGGGTCAGTGCGTCGGACTTTCATATTTTCAGATAATGTACAGAATAGTTCTGCCGCAGGCGTTCAGAGTAGCTTTCCCCGCACTTTCAAACTCGCTTATCTCCATGCTCAAGGGAACAAGCCTTGTCACGACGGTCACGATAACCGAGATGCTGCGTCAGGCTCAGATAATCAACTCGAGATATTATCAGGCTATGGGACTTTATTGTGAGGTTGCGATTATTTACCTTATGTTCTGCTCGATTCTCACTCTGCTGCAGAGGGTTATAGAGAAGAAATTAGGCTCTTACGGAGGACGCAGCAAATGACTCTTGAAGTAAAAAATTTACATAAGCACTATGAGAACCGAGAGGTTCTCAAGGGAATAAATTTCACCGTGAACGACGGAGATGTCGTTGCGGTTCTGGGCCCGAGCGGCTCGGGAAAGACAACCATTCTCCGCTGTATCAATTTTCTCGAAAGGGCAAACGAGGGCGAGCTTATCTTTGACGGCGAGCACTTCGACCTTTCAAAAATCACGAAGAAGGAAATCAAGCGCCTCAGAATGAAAACGGCTTTTGTTTTCCAGAACTATAATCTTTTTCTTAACAAGACGGTTCTCGAAAATGTCACCTTGGGACTTATCCACGCAAGAGGGGTAAATCGCAAGGAGGCAGAGGAAAAGGCGGTTTCTGTTCTCGAGAAGGTCGGAATGGCGGGAAGACTCGACGCATACCCGTCTCAGCTTTCTGGCGGTCAGCAGCAGAGAGTGGCTATTGCAAGAGCACTTGCCGCAGACCCCGAAATCATTTATTTTGACGAGCCGACAAGTGCGCTTGACCCCGAGCTTATCGGAGAGGTTCTGGCAGTTATGAAGAGGCTTGCCGAGGACGGTATGACCATGATAGTCGTCACTCACGAGATGAACTTTGCGAGAAATGTTTCCAACAAAATTATTTTTATGGAGGACGGAAACATAATCGAAACGGGCGCATCAAAGGAATTCTTTGAAAATCCGAAAACTCAGCGTTCACGAGAATTTGTAAACTCGATCACTGCCGACAGAACGGCGGCTGACGCAGACAAAATTTGATTTGAATCGATTGTCGGCAAAAAGCCGCATTCGGTTTTGAATATCGTAAGAATACTTTTTCTGTATCAATTACCAAAGGAGGCATATACCAATGAAAAAGTTATTAGCACTTATACTGGCACTTGCACTTTCCGGGGCTGCTTTGACAGCTTGCTCGTCAAGCTCCGATTCTTCTTCATCTTCCGAGCAGTCGGCAGAGGAGACTGCTTCTTCCGCAGCTTCAAGCGAAGAGAGCACAGACACGGCTTCAGAGGGAAGCGACCTTGAGTCAATCCTTGCAAACGCAGACGGAAGACTCGCAGACATTCTTTCAAGCGGCACTATAACAATCGCTACCGAGGGAGACTGGTCTCCGTGGACATATCACGATGAGAAGACAAACGAGCTCACAGGCTTCGACGTTGAGCTTGGAAACGCTATCGCAGAAAAGCTTGGCGTTACGGCAGATTTCCAGGAGACAACCTGGGATGCAATTCTCTCCGGCGTCGAGTCCGGAAGATTTGACATTGCCTGCAACGGCGTCGGCTACACCGACGAGAGAGCAGAGAGCTACAACTTCTCCGACCCGTACATCTACACAAAGCAGGTTCTTATGGTTCGCTCCGACAACGAGGATATCACATCCTTCGAGGACTTGAACGGAAAGACAACAGCCAACTCTGTCGGCTCGACTTACGCAACTGTTGCCGAGAGCTACGGCGCAACCGTCACAAACGTTGACACACTCGACCAGACACTCGAGCTTCTCATTCAGGGAAGAATCGACGCTACTTTAAACGCAGAGGTTTCCTATCTCGACTACATGAACGCTCATCCTGATGCAGAAATCAAGGTTGTCGCAAAGAGCGAGGGCGAGAAGGTTTGTATCCCTGCCGCAAAGGAGAACACGGACTCCCTCATCAAGGCTATCAACGCTTGCCTTCAGGAGATGCGTGACGACGGAAGCCTTGCAGAGCTTTCCGAGAAGTATTTCAGCGGCGACATCACAAATCCGTAATTGAAATTCATGGGGTACGAAATTTTCGTGCCCCTTAATTTCCGTTAATACTTGAATTGTTAACAAATAAGATATATTATGAAG
>CAVKLS010000088.1:0-878 GCA_963657025.1 bacterium
GAGGTAATACCTATGTTTGGTGATCTTATTGATACAATCGGCTATGTAGCCAAAGAGGATCCTGAGGTCGGCGCAGCCATGAAGGATGAGCTTGCCCGTCAGAGAAGAAATATCGAGCTTATCGCATCTGAGAATATTGTTTCTCCTGCGGTTATGGCTGCTATGGGTTCCATTCTCACAAATAAATATGCAGAGGGATACCCGGGAAAGAGATATTACGGCGGTTGCCAGTATGTTGACGTTGTCGAGGAAATCGCACGCAAGAGAGCATGCGAGCTTTTCGGCGCAGAGCACGCTAACGTTCAGCCACATTCGGGCGCACAGGCAAATACAGCTGTTTATTTTGCGCTTTTACAGCCGGGCGATACCGTTATGGGCATGAATCTTGCCGAGGGCGGTCACCTGACTCACGGTTCACCCGTTAACCTTTCTGGTAAATATTTCAACTTTGTAGCTTACGGTGTTGACGAGGAAACTCAGGTCATCGACTACGATAAGTTTGCCGAGATTGCAAGAGAAGTAAAGCCTAAGCTTATCGTTTCGGGTGCTTCCGCTTATCCGAGAATCATCGACTTCAAGCGTATCCGTGAGATTTGCGACGAGGTCGGAGCTTACATGATGGTTGATATGGCTCACATCGCCGGTCTCGTGGCAACAGGACTTCATCCGTCTCCCGTTCCGTATGCGGATGTTGTTACAACAACAACTCATAAGACATTGAGAGGCCCCAGAGGCGGACTCATTCTCTGCAAAAATCAGGTCGGAGAGCTTAACCTTGCTAAGAAAATCGACTCTGCTATTTTCCCTGGAACACAGGGCGGCCCGCTTATGCATGTGATTGCCGCAAAGGCAGTTTGCTTCGGCGAGGCACTCAAGCC
>CAVKLS010000088.1:900-1357 GCA_963657025.1 bacterium
TGAGTTCAAAGAATATTGCGAGCAGGTAGTAAAGAACGCTCAGGCTCTTGCAAGCGGTCTCATAAAGAGAGGACTCAAGCTTGTTTCGGGCGGCACGGACAACCACCTTATGCTTCTTGACCTTTCCGACAGTGAGGTCACAGGTAAGGAACTCGAGAAGAGACTTGACGAGTGCTACATCACAGCAAACAAAAACACAATCCCGGGTGAGAAGAGAAGCCCGTTTGTCACAAGCGGTGTTCGTCTCGGTACTCCTGCGGTCACAACCCGTGGCTTCAAGGAAGAGGATATGGATGTCATTGCCGAGTGCATTGCTCTTTGCGTAAACGACTACGAGGCAAGCGGCGACAAGGTTCGTGAGATGGTTTCCGAGCTTATCTCAAAGTATCCGCTTTACGAATAAGTCTCAATTTAAACAAAATCATATCGATTTTCACTAAAGACAGCGGTTTTTTGC
>CAVKLS010000088.1:1367-6634 GCA_963657025.1 bacterium
AATATAGATTAGTATTGACTAATTGATATTTGACTGAATATTACGGCAGCAAGGAATTTTGATATGGCTAAGAAAAAATCAACCAAGAGAAAAGAAAACCACTACGGAAACCCAGCCAACTACGGCAAACAGAAGGAGGAAGTACCTGAGGTATTTGCTAACAGAAATACGGGAAGTCTCAGAGACTGGAATCTTTTGAGTCTGCCTGCAATGGCACTGGGACTTATTGCCGACAAGAATCTGATTTTAGTCGGCATTGCACTCGTGCTGAATATTATACCGATTGTGCAGTATTTCTTTAACATGAAAAGAGGCACGGCTCTCGCTGTTTGCGGTTTGCTGTTTACGGTGAAAGCGGCTTATAACTGCATAAAGAGCGGCACGGGCTTAAATGTCGACTGGCAGGTGACAGTAGGCTACATAATCTCAAGCTTTATTGTCAGTGCAATCACGATTTTAATTCTCGAAATCTTCTATATTGTGAAAAGGCACT
Organism: bacterium; assembly: GCA_963657025.1. Taxonomy (GTDB): domain Bacteria; phylum Bacillota; class Clostridia; order Oscillospirales; family Acutalibacteraceae; genus SIG603. The sequence goes on from CAVKLS010000088.1 coordinate 1,861, forward strand.
CACGCAAGCACTCGAAAAAAGTCGGATGATATCGAATAAAAGCTCTTGACAAGCACAATAAGCGGTGATAAAATCTAATCATCGCAATGAAGAGGAAAGCTTTGCAGAGCACCGTTTCAGAGAGCTGTCGGTTGGTGTAAGACAGCAGAGGGAGCTGCAGAGAGATCGCCTTGGAGCAACTTCGCTGAAACGGCAGTAAGCGGGTCGGTTTCCAACCGTTATTTTGGAGAGTGATGACAGTCACGTTGAGTGGTCGATTTAATCGGCAAAAAGAGTGGTACCGCAAGATATTTTATATCCTGTCTCTTTAATAGGGACAGGATTTTTTATTTTGTCAATATGAACTTTTGAACTTAGGAAGGAAAGAAATAAAATGCTTACGCTTGACAGAATTTTCAATGCATCGGTTGTACTTAAGGATATCCTCAGAGATACTGCACCGCTTAGAGCCAACGGATATGCTCCAAGCTGTGACCTTTGGCTGAAGCCCGAGAATCTCCAGATTACAGGCTCGTTTAAGGTCAGAGGTTCTGCTTACAAGATTTCAAATCTTACAGAGGAGGAGAAGGCAAGAGGCGTTATCGCCTGCAGTGCCGGTAACCACGCTCAGGGCGTTGCATTGGCTGCAAGCAAGCAGGGAATCAAGTCTCTCATCTGCTTACCGGACACCGCTCCTATGTCCAAGGTTGAGGCTACAAAGGGCTACGGCGCAGATGTTTGCCTTGTAAACGGTGTTTATGACGATGCTTACAACAAGGCATTACAGCTTCGTGACGAGATGGGCTATACTTTTGTTCATCCGTTTGACGATGAGGATGTTATCGCTGGTCAGGGCACAATCGGACTTGAGATAGTTCAGGCTCTCAACGATATAGATGCTATCCTCGTTCCGATCGGAGGCGGCGGACTTATCTCCGGTATCGCATACGCTGTCAAAGCTATCAACCCCAAGGTTAAGGTTTACGGTGTTCAGGCTGCTGGCGCACCGAGCATGTTCAATTCAATCACTGACGGAAAGATTGAGACGCTTCCGACTGTCTCGACAATTGCAGACGGTATTGCCGTTAAGCAGCCCGGTGAGAACACATTCGATATCGTAAGCAAGTATGTAGATGATATTTGCCTTGTCACAGAGGACGAGATTGCAGCCGCTATTCTCGCACTTATCGAGAAGCAGAAGATGGTAGCCGAGGGTGCAGGCGCAGTTTCTGTTGCTGCGGCTATGTTCGAGAAGCTTCCGATTCAGGGTAAGAGAGTAGTCAGCGTTGTTTCGGGCGGTAATATAGATGTTACAAGTCTTTCAAGAGTCATCGAGAGAGGTCTCATCAAGTCAGGAAGAAAGGCTACTTTGGCAATCGAGCTTGTCGATAAGCCGGGCCAGCTCAAGGATGTTTCCGCTATCATCGCAGAGTGCGGCGGCAATGTAACAGGCGTCAACTATGAGAGCAGCGGAGAGACAGAGAGCATCAACGGCTGTGTTCTCAGAATTTCTCTTGAGACAAGAAACTATGACCATGTTCTTGAGATTGAGGATGCCCTCACAACAAGAGGCTTTAAAATTGTTAAGTAAAACTTAGAAGATATTGACAAAAATATTATAAGAAGTTATTATATTTTTTATTAACTAAATTGTGCGTTATGCTAAATCAGACTAATTCGAGAAAGAAAAAAAGGTGAAAGAATATGTTAATGACAGGAGCAGATATACTTGTTAGAACCTTGATTGAACAGGGCTGTGATGTTGTCTTCGGTTATCCGGGAGGACAAATCCTGAATGTTTATGATTCGCTTTATAAGTATCAGGACGAGCTTCATCATGTTCTTACGGCACACGAGCAGGGAGCTGCACACGCTGCCGACGGTTACGCAAGAAGTACGGGAAAGCCCGGCGTTGTTATCGCAACATCAGGTCCCGGCGCAACAAACCTTGTAACGGGAATCGCAACGGCATATCTTGATTCAATTCCGCTTATTGCAATCACAGGTAACGTTGCTACAACTAAAATCGGTACAGACTCCTTCCAGGAGCTTGATATCACTGGTGTCACACTTCCTATCACAAAGCACAACTACTTTGTAGGCTCTGTAGATAAGCTTGCAGATACCATTCGTGAGGCTTTTGTGCTTGCTACAAGCGGCAGACCGGGTCCTGTTCTGATTGATGTTCCGACTGACGTTCAGACCGGCAAATGTGAGTATGAGCCGCAGCCGAAGCAGCAGAAGGAGCCTAAGAAGGCAGCAAAGGATATCAGAATTGAAGAGGCTGCAAAGACAATCAATGAGGCTGAAAAGCCGTTCGTTTATATCGGCGGCGGAGCAATCGCAGGCGACGGCTACGATAAGATTCTTGAGCTGGCAGAGAAAATCGACGCACCAATCGGATGCTCGATGATGGGTATTTCGGCTGTTCCGACAGAGCACCCACGCTTCCTCGGAATGCAGGGAATGCACGGTCACTACGCAAGCTCGATGAGCATGCATCATGCTGACGTTATCATTGCCCTCGGAAACCGTTTCAACGACAGAGTTACAGGCAACAAGGAAAAGTTTGCGGTTGGCGCAAAGATTGTTCACCTTGATATTGACGGCGCTGAGCTTTCAAAGATTGTTAAGGCACATAACACCTTAAGAGGCGACATTAACCTCACACTCGAGAAGTTGATTCCCGAGCTTGAGTCCAAGAAGAACCCACAGTGGTGGGATGAGATAAACGAGTATAAGGCAAAGGAGGAGGAAGCTCTTGACAAGAGAGAGACCCTGACTCCGAGAAACGCTATGCTCACTCTCAACAAGTACCTCACACCCGAAACACCTGTTGCAACCGATGTCGGTCAGCACCAGATGTGGGCTGCTCAGTACCTTTCGTTCAAGAAGCCGAGAAAGTTCATTTCATCGGGCGGACTCGGTACCATGGGCTTCGGAATGGGAGCCGCTATCGGTTCTGCATTCGGAACTGGTGAGAGAACGGTTCTCGTCACGGGTGACGGAAGCTTCGGCATGAACTTGAACGAGATGATTACAGCGGTTGAGAACAATGTTCCGCTTGTCGTACTTCTTCTTAATAACGGAGTTCTCGGAATGGTTCGCCAGTGGCAGACGCTCTTCTACAACAAGCATTATTCAAACACTATTATTGACAGAAAGGTCGACTATGTAGCTCTTGCGAAAGCATTCGGAGCAGACGGCGAGCTTGTAAAAACCACAGAGGAACTCGATAAGGCACTTGCTAACGCATTCAGCCACGAGGGCCCGTATCTTATTGATTGCAGAATCGACAAGGATGAGTTTGTACTTCCTATGTTACCTCCGGGAGGCAGCATGGACGATATTATTACTGAAGCAAAGGCAGGAAATTGATAAACATGAATAGATTTGCTATTGCTGTTCTCGTAAGAAATCAGTTTGGTGTTCTTAACAGAGTCACCAGCATGTTCAGACGCAGACAGTTCAACATTGAATCTCTCAACGTAAGTGAGACAGAGACTAACGAATTTTCCCGAATTACCGTTATTTCCACAGGTGACGATGTCAAGAAAGAGCAGCTAATGAATCAGCTTTATAAGCTTCCCGATGTCGTATCTGTCAAGGAGCTTGACGACAGAACCTGCGTCAGCCGTGAGGTTCTCCTCATAAAGGTTAAGCACACAGCCGCTACAAGAAGAGATATTCTTGATGCTGCTCAGGCTTTCGGCGCTAAGACAGAGGACTATTCGAGAGACACCGTTATCTTCCAGCTTACCGCAAAGAGAAGAATGATTGACGAATTTATTTCTCTCATGAGTGACTACGAGATCATCGAGATTTGCCGTACCGGTGTTTGTACGCTTGAGCGCGGCGAGGATGTTCTTCGTCAGACAGTTAATCTTTAAACTGCATTTTTAAGTTATAAATCTTGCAAATAATATTGTAACACCAAAATAATGGTGCTATAATATGAAAGCAAAATTACATAGAAATTTCAATTTACTTTTCAAAAAGAAAGAGGTAATCAAAATGTCAGAAGCAAGAATCTTCTATCAGCAGGACTGCGACCTTAGTTATCTTGACGGCAAGACCGTTGCAATCATCGGCTACGGCTCACAGGGACACGCACACGCACTTAACCTTAAGGACAGCGGTGTAGATGTTATCGTAGGTCTTTACGAGGGCTCAAAGAGCTGGGCAAAGGCTGAGGCTCAGGGTCTCAAGGTTATGACATCAGCTGAGGCTGCAAAGAATGCAGACATCATCATGATCCTCATCAACGATGAGAAGCAGGCTAAGCTTTACAAAGAGAGCATTGAGCCGAACCTCACAGCAGGCAAGACACTCGCATTTGCTCACGGCTTCAACATCCACTTCGGCTGCATCAAGCCTCCGAAGGACGTTAACGTAATCATGGTTGCTCCTAAGGGACCGGGACACACAGTAAGAAGTGAGTATCAGGTCGGTAAGGGTGTACCGTGCCTCGTAGCTGTTGAGCAGAACGCTACAGGCGACGCTCTTGAGATCGGTCTTGCATACGCTTTAGGTATCGGCGGCGCAAGAGCAGGTGTTCTCGAGACAACATTCAGAACAGAGACAGAGACAGACCTCTTCGGTGAGCAGGCTGTTCTTTGCGGCGGTGTTTGCGCACTCATGCAGGCAGGCTTTGAGACACTTTGCGAGGCTGGTTACGATCCGAGAAACGCTTACTTTGAGTGCATCCACGAGATGAAGCTCATCGTTGACCTCATCTATCAGTCAGGTTTCGCAGGAATGAGATATTCTATCTCCAACACAGCTGAGTACGGCG
>CAVKLS010000089.1:0-6537 GCA_963657025.1 bacterium
GGACACATCCACTCTCAGAATTTACCGCAACTTAATCGAGGCGGGATTTAAGGAAATTTACTTTGACGATATCAAGACCGTGCGTTTTAAGGAAAACAGTGCACTTCCTTATTTCTCCGAGGTCACGATTATAGTTAAGGAGGAGGAGCTTCCCGAGATTGCAAAGGTTATCAATGCTTTTGAGAGTTATCTCGAGAAGGATTATACACCCGAGTCCCCCGAGTACAACGAAGAAATTACCTTCGAAGCGTACGAGGAGCTGCTTGGCGGATATGTCGACGACAGACTTATCGAGGCAGGTTACGGTATAGAATGATGAGAAAACAGCCTTAAGTGGCTGTTTTTGATTACACGGAGAAGAATATGGAAGAAATAATAAAGCTTTTTTCCGATAACGATATAGTTGTTTGCGTAAAGCCTGTCGGGCTTGACAGCGAAAAGGAAGTGCCGACAGAACTTTCAAATGAGCTCGGCGGAGAAATTTTCACACTTCACCGTTTGGATAAAAATGTGGGCGGCGTGATGATTTTTGCGAGAAACAAGAAAACGGCTGCGGCTTTTTCGAAGCTTATCTCTGAGGGGGAGCTTATAAAGGAATATATCGCGCTTGTCCACGGTACACCGCCCGAAAGCGGAGTCCTTGAAGATTTTCTTTTCAAGGACTCAAGAAAGAATAAGGTGTTTGTCGTAAAGCGTGAGAGAAAGGGTGTAAAAAAAGCAAAGCTTGAATATAAGCTTTTATCGACTGACGGAGAAAAAAGTCTTGTGAGAATAAAGCTTCACACGGGAAGAAGTCATCAGATAAGAGTGCAGTTTTCATCAAGGGGATATCCGATTGTCGGTGACCACAAATACGGCTCGAGAGACGAGAAAAAAGCTCCTATGCTGTTTTCGTGTGCTCTCACCTTTCCTTATAAAGGAAAGCAGGCGCACTTCGAGCATATGCCCGAGATTTGAAAACAAAATGCGAAATTATTGTGAACATCAAAAGCTTGCTTGACTAAAAATGTCCGAACAACTATAATCAAAGTGCGTATGTCTTTTGGCGTAACAAAATTTAAGTCGTAGCAGAATGTTGCTTTGATTTATTATGATATTGAAAACCATTTATTGAAAGGGAGGTTAATTCTTGTTTAATAATAAAGATATAAATAAGTACGGTGTGACCAGAACAAAATCCAGTACGGCTGCAGCGGATGATGAATTTGCCGTTTCGGCAGGTGCAACCGCGAAGAGCATTTTCGGGATGATCTGGAAGCTTTTTCTCACGCTCTTCATCACGCTTGTGATTGCAGGCTGTATTGTTCTTTTTGCGGTCGGCAAGTACGTGTGGAGTCAGAGAAACACCGAGATTGCGGCGCTTTCATCCTTTAAGATGAATCAGTCCAGTACAGTTTATGTGGACGACGGAAGCGGAAACTACACCGAGTACATGAAGTTCTACGCAACTGAGAACAGAAGCTGGGTGGATTTCGCAGATATTCCCGACGCCATGAAAAATGCCATGGTCGCAATCGAGGATAAGCGTTTCTACGAGCACAACGGTGTTGACTGGAAAACCACCTTCGGTGCTGTTGTCAAGATGGCAACGGGCAAGGGCGGCGCCGGCGGTTCCACGCTTACCCAGCAGCTTATCAAGAACATCACCAAGGATGATGAGGTTTCCATCAACCGTAAGATTCGAGAGATTTTCTCGGCACTCAACCTTGAAAAGAAATATTCCAAGGACGAAATTCTTGAGTACTATTTGAACTATGTTTATTTCGGAAGCGGATGTAACGGTGTTCAGGCGGCGGCTCAGACATATTTCGGCAAGGATATAAAGGATTGTGACATTGCGGAGTGTGCCGCCATTGCGGGTATCACTCAGAACCCGTATGCTTACACTCCTATGATTTTCCCCGAGAACAACAAGGCGCGTCAGCAGGTTGTTTTGGGCGAGATGTATTCTCAGGGCTACATTACCAAACAGGAATATGACGACGCTATGGCGGAGTCTGAGAATATGAACTGGGCGTTCTCGTTTGTTTCCACAACAGGTGAGCTTGACGCCGAGGAGGAAACAGAGGATACAGACGGCGTTTGGAACTGGTACATTGAGAATATGTACTATGAAATGATTGATTCCATCGCAGAGCAGATGAATATTTCAAGAAGCTATGCGGCTCAGATGATCACAAACGGCGGTCTTGAGATTTACTCCTGTCTCAATGAGGATATACAGTCCAACATCGAGAAGATATTCACGCAGACCTCGTATGATTTAATCGACGATTCGTCCATGCAGTTCGGTTACTACATGATGGATTATTCGGGCAAGATTCTGGCTATCGTCGGTTCGAGATACACAAAGAACGCAAACCTTCTCACAAACCGTGCAACTCAGACAACAAGACCCGCAGGTTCTTCTTTTAAGCCGATTTCTGTTTATTCACTCGGACTTGAGACGAACACGATTACCTACGGTTCTGTTCTGAAAGACCAGGGAATTGTCGGTTACTTCGACGACGGTACGGCAGGTCCTAACAACTTCTCGGGTACTTACACGGGATACATGAATGTCGATACGGCTATCGAGATTTCTCAGAACGCTCCTGCGGCTCAGCTTTGCCAGGAGCTCACGACTCAGAGCTGTTACGAATTTTTGACCGAGAAGCTTCACTTCACAACGCTCGATGCGGCGGTTGATCAGTATTCACTGTCTGCGCTCGCTATCGGTGGTCTTTACAACGGCGTCACCGTTGAGGAAATGACAGCCGCATTCCAGATTTTCGGAAACGGCGGAATTTACAACAAGCCTTATTCTTTCTATTATATTAAGGACAGCGACGGAAATATCATAGTCGATAACAGAAACAATGTCGGCGAGAGAGCTATTTCTGAGGATAACGCTACAATCATGAACAAGCTCCTTCAGAATGTTATCTACGGCAACAACGGTACCGGTTATCAGACAAAGATTGACGGCTGGACTATTTACGGTAAGACAGGTACAACCGATGATTACTCCGATGTTTGGTTTGTCGGCGGTACACCTATTGCGGTTGCAGGCTGCTGGGCAGGTTACGATATGCCGTCCTCAGTTTCGACAGATACTGCCGCAAAGACAATGTGGCGTCAGGCAATGCTCTATATGACGGAGAACTACGGCTACAACTACTCGACAGATTTCACATATTCGGATAATGTTGAGTACAAGTACTTCTGCCGTGACTCGGGACTTCTTGCTTCAAGCTACTGCACAAATGTTGCGGGCGGATGGTTCAGCAGCTCCAATCTCCCCGATGTTTGTAATGCAGGCAGCGATCATCTGCACTACAACAAGACATCTACGGCGGCTTACGCAACAGCAACGCCCGATCCGAACGCCACGGCTACACCTGATCCGAATGCTACGGAAACGCCTGATCCGACAGTCGAGCCGGATCCTACATATGAGCCGGATCCGACGATTGAGCCTGAGCCTACATATGAGCCTGAGCCTACATACGAGCCGGAACCTGATCCCACCACTGAGCCGGATTCTTCGGATGATGAGATATATTATCCCGATGATGATGTGGAGGCTGTGGGCTAAAGCACACAAGAAAACATACTGTCGCATAATTGCACATAAATTATTCCTTGCTTTGGAATAAAATGGGTAAAATGACGATATTGAGCCACTGAAGAAATTTCGGTGGCTTTTTTCTTGATTTTGATAAAAAATTATGATAAGCTGTTTACCGTTACAGTACAAATGTTTATAGACGGTGGACGATAAATGAAAAATAATTCATATCTTGTAATAGACAAGTCTGTGCTTCCCGAGATTTATGAAAAAGTAGTCTATGCAACATCGCTTCTTGAGAGCGGTGAGGCAGGGAATACCTCCGAGGCGGCACGAATGGCGGGCATCTCCCGCAGTGTTTATTATAAGTACAAGGACGGAGTTTTTCCGTACAAGAAAAAGGACTCGAGCGGCATGGTTTCCATGCAGGTGGTTCTTCAGGATAAGCCGGGAGCACTCATGAATCTTTTAGAGGTTTTCTATGAGGTGAACGCAAATATCCTGACAGTAAACCAGAATATTCCCGTCAAAGGCAGAGCCTTCGTCACGATAAGCGCAAGCTCATCGGAAATGACGGTTGAGGCAGACGAGCTCATCGGAATGCTGAAAAGCGTTGACGGAGTTATTAAAATAGACAGTATAATAGGTTGATTATCCGAAAGGAAGAATATAAAATGGCAAAAATAGCAATACTTGGACACGGAACAGTCGGCTCGGGAGTAGCCGAGGTCGTTATGACTCACGCAGAGAGCATCGCAAGAAGAGCGGGCGAGGAGATAACGATCAAGTATATTCTCGACAGAAAGGATTTCCCACAGCTTTCTTACGCAAATCTTTTTGTTAAGGATTTTGACATCATTCTTAACGACCCCGAGGTAAGCACGGTTGTTGAGGTCATGGGCGGACTTCATCCCGCATTTGATTTCGTAAAGGCTTGCCTTGAGAACGGTAAGAATGTTGTCACATCCAACAAGGAGCTTGTAGCCGCAAAGGGCGCAGAGCTTCTCGCAGTGGCAAAAAAGCACAACCTCAATTTCCTCTTTGAGGCAAGCGTAGGCGGCGGAGTTCCGATTATCAGACCGATTTCCACATGCCTTGCCGCAAACGAGGTAAGTGAAATAGCAGGTATATTAAACGGTACGACAAACTTCATCCTCACAAAGATGATTCGTGAGCAGATGGCTTTTGAGGATGCACTCAAGCTTGCTCAGGAGCTCGGATATGCCGAGAGAAATCCCGCAGCCGATATCGAGGGACAGGACGCTTGCAGAAAGATTTGCATTCTCGCTTCTCTCACATTCGGAAGTCATGTTTATCCTGAGTCGTGCTACACCGAGGGCATAACAAAGATTACTCTTGCCGATGTCGACTACGCAGAGGCTTGGGGCGGAGTTATCAAGCTTATCGGTTCTGTCAAGATGCAGGAGAACAGAAAAATCCAGATTAAGGTTTGTCCGATGTTCGTTTCCCGTGAGTCTCAGCTTGCTAATGTAGACGATGTATTCAACGGAATTATGGTTCGCGGCGATGCAACGGGCGACGTCGTGTTCTACGGAAAGGGAGCAGGAAAGCTTCCGACAGCTTCGGCAGTTGTAGCCGATGTAATCGACTGCGCTAAGCAGCAGACCTCAAGAAAGTTCCTTTATTGGGGCGACGCTAAGGAAGGCTTTGTCGATGATATCAAGAATGATGTAACCGCATTCTATGTAAGAGTTCAGACCGTAAGCGAGGAGTATGCTCTTCAGAAGGCTGACGAGGTATTCGGTCCCGTCAGAGAGCTTGCAAGAAAGAACCGTGAGGAGGGCGAGGCAGGATTTATCACGCCGTCACTTCCCGAGCATGAGACCGAGGAGAAGCTCGCCGAGCTCGAAAAGCACGGAATCAAGGTTCTCTCCAAGATAAGAGTATCCGATTATTAATGAAGGATGGGTAAAGACATGATAAGAATAGATGTACCCGCAACAAGCGCAAACCTCGGTTCGGGCTTTGATTCACTCGGAATCGCCCTCACAATGATGAACCGAGTTTGGATGGAGGAATGGGACGAAATCGACATCGAGTCGGTAGACGATACCGTTGTTCCGACAGATGAATCGAATCTCATTTTCCAGGCGGCTAAAGAAGTCTACGATATGTGCGGTAAAAAAATACCGGGACTTAAAATCCGTCAGGAAAACAACATTCCCATGGCAAGAGGTCTTGGCTCGTCTTCCGCTTGTATCGTAGCCGGAATTCTCGGAGCAAACAGACTTTTAGGATCTCCGCTTTCGACTCACGCACTTATCAATCTTGCTTGCAAGATTGAGGGACACCCCGACAACACTACTCCCGCTATCTCGGGTGGACTTGTCGCTTCGGCAATGGACTGCAACCGTGTTTACAGCGTAAGTGTTCCCGTATCGGAGAAAATCGCTTTTGCGGTAATGATTCCTCCCTTTGAGCTCAAGACAGAGGAGGCAAGAAAGGTTCTTCCTGAGATGTATTCACGTCAGGATGCGGTATTCAACCTTTCAAGAACAGGACTTATGACGGCTTCGCTCTTCTCGGGTAACCTCGAGAATTTAAGAGTTGCTGTTCAGGATAAAATTCACCAGCCGTACAGATCGGGTCTTATAGATAATTACGAGACTGTTTTCAGAATGAGCTATGAGCTCGGTTCTCTCGGCACGTATGTTTCGGGTGCAGGCCCGACAATCATGGCTATGATTGAGGCTGACAACACCGATTACACAGAGAAGGCTCTCGAGAGACTCGAGGAGCACGGCATAAACGGCTGGAGAGTTGAGGTTCTGAAGGCTGATCCTCACGGAGCAAGAATAGTTATTGAGTAAAACCCTATCAAGAAAGGAAAGAGTAAAATGTCTTTGATAGTTCAGAAGTTTGGCGGTTCTTCCGTTAAGGACGCCGAGCGTATATTTAATGTTGCCGATATCGTCACAGGTGCATACAAGGCGGGCAACGATGTTGTCGTTGTTGTTTCCGCTCAG
>CAVKLS010000090.1:0-6512 GCA_963657025.1 bacterium
CCACAACACAGCATAACCCGAAGCAAAAACAACAGGATACAAGTATACAACAGGATATTCCGAATAATTCAAAAAGGCTGAGCGAGTCAGAGTCTATATAGCAATCTTACTTTTACTACTCTTTATTGACCGTTTCACAAGTCTGCACACCAAAATGTGCAATTTCATGGTTGTAAAGGAACCAACTTATAAAATTTGAGCTTTTAACTCAATCAATAATGCAACTGACGTTGCTAATCGGCAGTGGACCCGGCTGTCCGTATGGCCTTAGCCCCTTTGGGCGGTCCTTAGGTAAATTGCTTTGAAAAACTCTTACAAACCCGATTCGTCTTTCAAAATCGAGGAAAGTATATCACAGCTTTTTTTCAGTGTCAACTATTATTTTGACAAAAAAGAAAAACGCACTGCAGAAAATTTCCTTCAATGCGTTTCGTTTTCGATTTTATTTTAATTCGGCGGTGATGATTATCCTTCCGTCTCTGTAGTCCGAGCGGATTGAGCCTTTGTGCCCCTCTGCTATGCTTCTTGCGATAGAAAGTCCGATACCAAAGCCGCCCGTAGATGAATTTCTCGAGGAATCCATGCGGTAAAATCGGTCAAACATTCTCTTCAGGCTCTCGTCCTCGGGCTGTCCGCACGCATTGGAAACCGTCAGCTTAACGCCGTGTCTTGTTTTTTCAAGCGATAAATCTATCTCTGTGTTCGGTGTGGCATATTTCACAGCGTTGTCGGCTAAAATCGAAACCAATTGCCTTACGGCATATTCATCACCGTTATAGATTAAATCAGGCGCAACCGATATATTAAAACCAAGTCCGCTCTCAACCGCATAATCCCGAAAGGACTCAGCCGTCTGAAGCACCGCTTCGCTGATCTGAAATTCTTTTATCTTTAGCGGACTTTCGTCCTCGTCCATTCGTGAGAGCGTGACAAGAGAATTGACAAGCGACGTCAGCTTCTCCGTCTGAGCCTGTGCTTTGTCTATCCACTTTTGCTTTCCGACGTCCATTTCAAGCACTCTGAGACTTGTGGAAATAACAGTAATCGGCGTCTTGAGCTCATGGCTTGCGTCAGTGATGAACTGCTTTTGCTTCTTTGTGCTCTGCACCACGGGGTCAATCGCACGAGCCGAAAACAGAACGACAAGCACAAACACGAGAAGTATGCACATAACGTCAGCCGCAAGCGACCACAAAAGAATACTTCTCAGGGTGCGAAGCTGCTGGTAACAATCAAGAAAAATTGCGGTATATCCGCCGTCTTCTGCCGCATAAACCGCATATCGGTAGCTTTTGTAAATACCGTAGCCCTCGCCGTGCTTCACGGCTACCGCAAGATATTCGTCAACAGTTTCTGTTGTAACGGCTGCGATACGGCTCAAATTAGCCTCGGTCATCGTTCCGTCATCATTAAAGCACAGCACAAAGAAACGTGTGGAAAAAGGTGTTTCCTTGTTGAACGGCCCGTTTTGATTTGTATTGTCGTGTCCCTTTGTACCACTGCCTGTTTTTATATCAGGCGGCTCTTCGTGCGTTTGGCTTTGAGGAATTGTTCCCTCGTTGCTGTGAATCAAATCGAGCGTCTGTCGCTGGTCGCTGTCCGTGGAAATCACCATGGCGATATTCAGTATCAGCGTCAAAATAAACATGACCGCCGCAACAGACAATGTTGCAATGCGTATGAATCTTCTGCGCAGACGGCGAATCATGAATTATCCTCCAGTATATAACCAAGTCCCCTGTTTGCCGTGAGAGTCGCTCTTGAGCCGACTGACTTCAGCTTCTTTCTAAGATTGGAGATATTCACCCACACCACATTGATTTCGGCGTCGTTATCCCAGCCCCAGACCTTTATCATAATTCTTTCAGCCGAAAAAACCTGATTTGGATTGCGCATAAAAAGCTCCATAATCTGAAACTCCTTTCCGCTCAGTCTCAGGCTTTCGGAGCCGCACGCCAACAATCCCGTGTCGGGGTCTAAGGTTAAGTCCGAAAAAGCAAGCAGAGTCGGATGATACGCCTCACTTCTGCGAAGCATTGCACGCACACGGCTTATAAGCTCGTCAGGTGCAAAAGGCTTTGGAAGATAGTCGTCGGCTCCCGCATTGAAGCCGATGATTCTGTCGTCCTTTTCTCCCTTTGCCGTCAGCATCATGATGGGCGTTTCGCAGTGCTCGGCACGTAATTTCTGAAGCACCTCGATACCGTTCATTTTCGGCATCATAACATCAAGGATAATAGCGTCGTAATTGCCCGTTATACCGTATTCATAAGCGTCAAAGCCGTTGTGAACGGTATCCACGGCAAAATGATTTTTCTCAAAGAAAACCGTCAGAACCTCGGCTAAATCCAGCTCGTCCTCTGCAATCAAAAGTCGCACAAAATCACTCTCCTTCGCATTTCAGTATACCGATACTCCGCTTTAATTTCAAGCTCAGAGCGTCACTTCCTTCATCACATTTCTGCTGCACTGAATTGTGAGATTGCCGTTGCGGCATCTCAAATCGTCAAGAAAAGCCTTTGGCACGCTGTTTCCCGGCATCATAATGCGGTACTCGAGGTCAAACATGGTTCCCATATTCGTCGTCTTCACACGGACAAGCTCGTAATCGCTTGTGTACTCGTCCAGAATATCGTCAAAAAGTCCCTCGTAATCAAGATTTTCGGGGATAGTTATGCGCAAAATTCTCTCAGAATCGTTCTTCTGTCCGAAATTCAAAACCGTCAGAAGCATAAGCAAGCCACCGGCAAGCACGAATGTAAGCACGGCAAGCACCACATATCCCATTCCTGTTGCAAGACCGACTGCCATAGCAAGGAAAATCACGGCAATCTCTCTTGCGGTACCCGGCTGAGAACGGAATCTCACCAGTCCGAACGCACCCGCAACAGCAACGCCTGCGCCGATGTTTCCGTTGACGAGCATTATCACAACCTGTACGGCAACGGGCAATATCGCAAGAGTAAGCGCAAGGCTTTGGCTTGACCTCTCACGGTACATTGCAACAAGCGCAAGACCGATACCGAGCACCATTGAAACAGCGGTGCAGATTAAGAAAGCACCGAGGGTTATTTGAGAACCAATAATTGAGTTAAGCACAGGAAATATCCTCCTTTATATTTTCTTTGTCCTTCGCATGCGGCATGTCGTAGCGGTAGCATGCGCCGTATTTTGAAAAAGATGTCGGATAAGCTTTTGCCTTCGACAACAAATGACTCAACCAGAGCGGTGCGGTATCGGGAATTTTGATTTCCATAAGCACGTCGCCGTAGCCTGAAATCGGTGCGCCGTAGTCACCGCAACGCAAATCGAGCTGTTCAGTTCTCCAGCGAAGATTTGTGTCAAACGTGATTCGAAGCTCGGGGTCTTCTATTCCCGCAAAAGCAAGTCTGTCATATCCGATAAAAACCTTAGGCTTGGTTTGGTAGAACTGCTGAAACCACTCTATCTCTCGTCCGATTTGACCGTAATCGGTGCATCTGCGGTTTCCGTCCAAATAAGAGAAAACTTCATTCGCTCCGATGGTTATTCTGCGCTTGTAGACTATTCCGTCATATTTCTTTTTGATTTCCACAAATACCTTTGAATCGTCCCTTGCCGTTCCGTAGCTTCTGACTCGAAGCTTTTCTTTATATTTCGGCTTTTCGAGCGATGCACGAATCAGGCGCCAGTCGTCCGTATCATAATAGATATTGCAAATCGTGTACTGACCGTACACGTCCTTTTTCATATATGGTCGCATGCCATCCAAAATCACTTCTTGCTGTGCTTTTGTGAGACAGTATTTCTTCTCGTATCTTTTAAAACAGTTTTGTGCCATTTGAGCCTTCCTCCTTTTGACCAAAGTCTACAGAACGAACCTAAAAACAGCCTAAAGAAAAAAGAGAAAATCTCTTTAGGCAGTCTTTAGGTTCACTGTGTACAATGCAATCATCAAAACAAAAGGAGAGACAAAATGAAACGACATATAACCATAATTCTGGCACTTGCCATAGCGGCTTCACTCGTCGGATGCACGACAGACACCGCCGCACAGAGCAGCTCGGACATTTCAAACAGTGCAGTCGAAGAAGCCTCAGCACAGAGCACTCAAACCGAAACAAGCCAAGTAAGCACATCGGAATCGGTCACACTTTCATTCTCCAACAATGAAATAAGCACAGACGCCGACAATGTGAAAATCGAAGGCACATCTGTCACAATTTCGGAATCGGGTACATATATTCTCACGGGAAGCTGTTCAAACGGCTCGGTAAAAGTCAAGAAGGGCACAGAAGGCGTCACCTTGGTTTTATCGGACTTAAGCCTTACGAACAGCACAAGCGCACCGATAATTATAGGGAAATCGAGCGAGGTAACAATAGAAGCGGCTGACGGCACAAACAATACCCTCAGCGACACCGAGCAGAATAATGACACGGAATACACCGACAATACCGATGCCGAAAACGCCGTTATAAAATGCAAAGACGGCTCAAGCGTCGTTCTCTGCGGAAGCGGCACACTGACAATCAACGCAAACGGAAAGAACGGTATCAAATCGGGCGCAACTGACACGGAAACCTCCAAGGAAGCATCCCTCACCATAAAAGATTTAACCATCAATATAACAGCTTCGGTAAACGATGCCGTCAACGCTGAAAATCTTCTCAATGTCGAGAGCGGCACCCTCACAATTGATGCCGCCGATGACGGTCTTCACAGTGACCTCACCATGAATGTAGGCGCAACCGACACCGACGGGCCAACCATAACCATAACAAATGCTTACGAGGGAATCGAAGCCGCTTCTCTCAACATTCTCTCGGGAAATATCGACATCACCTGTACGGATGACTGTCTGAATGCCGCCAACGGAGATTTGACAAATTATTCTTTTGAAATGAATATCTCTGGCGGTACAATCAAAGCCTATACCACAACGGGCGACGGATTTGACTCCAACGGCTCAATGACAATTTCAGGCGGAAACATCGAGGTTTGGACGGCTGACACGGCGGACAATCAACCGCTTGACGCCGACGGAACCATTTCGATAACGGGTGGAACGGTACTTGCCGCAGGCGGAAGCAACGGCATGGGCGTTACGATTAAAAGCGAGCAGGCTTTCGTCACCTTTGGCAACAGCCAAGGAATGGGCGGCGATATGGGCACAGGTCCTCAGAACGGAGATAACGGTCAAATGAGTGGAAATCCGCCGCAGATGAACGGTGATTCAAGCGAGAAATCTCAGCCAAGCGGCACCCCTGAACCGACAGAAAACGGCTCGGATACCAATTCAATGCCTAACGGAACTCCTCCGACAGACGGCGAAACACCGCAGGGTGAAGCGCCAAGCGATATGGACGGCAATCAGCCGCAAATGCCACAGGGCGACAACACTCAGACACAATCAAGTCTCGGAGTAAATGCGGACAGCGAATTCACAATTACTGACGCTGACGGAAACGTGGTTTATACGGGTACAGCTGTTTGCAACGCATCGTATGTGTTTTACTCATCGGCAGACTTAACTTCTGACAGCACATATACTTTGACAGCCAACGAGACAAGCACGGAATCGACCGCACAAACGGAAATTACCGAAAACCGAATGGGCGGAGATCCAATCGGCGGTAATCCTAAGGGCGGCGCAGAACCAAGCTTTGAAGCAAGCACATCAGAAGCTACGGAAGCATCGGAAAAATCCGAAAACAGCGAATCAAGCAATTCTTAATCCATATATAAAAACGGAAGCAAGCTAAATTTCTTGCTTCCGTTTTTTGGGTTATACGCAAATTTCACATAAACTAAATCATTTATACACATGATTCAGAGGCAGTGAAGTCTTTTTCATATGAATCCCCTGATTTGCTTTTCTCACTGCCTCAAAATCAATGTACAGATACACGCTATTGTCTGAAAAATGTTCCGCTGATTCCGTAACCCGTGTTTTCGTTCATAATAAGAGTGTTCTCACCTACGGTGAATGTAAAGATCTGGAAATCGCTCCAATTTTCCATTTTTATTCTCAGCTGATCGTCTTCTGTCGTATACTTTCCGATTTGGCACATATACTCGGTATTCATGGTGCATTTTCCGTTTCCGTCAAATGCCCTTGTCACAATACCGTCGACGCCGAGGTCTGCTGTCCAAGTGCCTTCAAGACCGTTCTTGTTTTTAGTGCCGTAAAACGAAATTATCTTTTCCATAAATAGCCGTCCTTTCTCTTTATTTCACCGTCAAGCTCAGCTTATTACTTTTATCCGTTGATTGCACCGCCGCAATACTCGCAGCAGCCGCTTGCGTCAGGTGTGGTAGTAGCGCCGCAGTACGGACAAGTGACCGCCGCCTTCGGTGCGGACGCCTGCTCGATTTTCTCACGGACATCCTTACGAACCTGAGTCAGAGCCTGTCTTATTTCCTCGCCGAGCTTCTTGTTGTTCTTATATTCGACATTCATCTCAGGATTTACATTTGATGCTACTCCCGGGCGTGGCGGCGCAGGTGTGATATGCACATCGTCGTCATTC
>CAVKLS010000091.1:0-3133 GCA_963657025.1 bacterium
CGCATAGACCTCTATGCTATAAGTATTGTATACTGTATGAAACTAAATTGCAAATATGAATGTGTAGAAAATATGTAAAAAAAGAATAATTTTTGTAAAAAATGATTGAAAATTTTTAAAAATCGACTATAATATAGGTGTTATAAAAATTAAAGCCCCACTTTTTGTGGGGCAAAATTTCACATTGGAGGATTTTACAATGAAAAAGCTAATTGCTATGCTTCTCGTATTAGCTATGGCTGCTTCTCTCGTAGCTTGCTCTTCTTCAAGCGACAGCTCATCTGCCGCAAGCGAGGAAAGCACAGCTTCCACAGAGGAGTCCACAACAGAGGAGTCCGCAGACTCCACAGCATCGGCTGATGCTACTCACATCTACATTCTCACAGCAAGCGAGGACCACGGCTGGACAGGTTCCGTTGCTACATTCGCTAAGGAAAAGGCTGAGGAAGTAAATGCCGAGGGCAAGTACACAGCTGAGGTTATCACATCTGCTGACGCTGCCGAGCAGATTAAGAACATCGAGGATATCCTTGCCAAGAACGAAAAGAACATCGCTTTCGCTATTCAGCCGATTGACGATACAGTTCAGTCCGCTATCCAGCAGATCGTAGACGCTGGTATCCCCTACACAGCATTCGACAGAATCATCGACGCTGTTTCCGATTCAGCTGTTGCTAACGTTAAGGGCGACAACTCCGGTATCGGTACTGCTGCCGCTGCTTACTTTGTAAGCCTCGGTATGAAGCCGGGTGACAAGGTTCTCGTTCTCGAGGGCGACACATCTTCCGTTACTACACTTCGCGACCAGGGCTTCGTAGATTACCTCCTCGGCAACGCTGAGTTTGAGGGCGCTACAATCGCTGACGCTGACAAGTGGACACAGGACGAGATTGACTCTGCTGTTGAGTATTCCGGTGCTATGAACTGGAGCCGCTCCGCTACAAAGGACTACTTCGAGACATTCCTCGGCGATTCTTCCAACGCTGACGTAAAGTGGATCTATGCAGAGGACGACGAGCTCTCCATGGGCGTATTTGAGGCTCTTGCTGGCGGCGGAATCGACGACACAACAAAGGAAACATTCCTTGCTAACGCTCCTGCTATCACAGGTTGCGGCGGTCTCGGCGAGATGTATGATGTTATCCGTGGCGACGAGTATGCAGATCTCTCTGCTTCATTCTCAGGCGTTTGCTCTGTTACATACAGCCCGTCCATGATTCAGACAACTGTTCAGGATCTTATCGACTACTTAGACGGCAAAGAAGTTACTCAGGATCACGTTATCGCTTGCGAGAACGTTGTTGCTGATAACGTTGACGACTACAAGTCATTCAACTAATCACTTGTTGCTTGTCTGATATTCAATAATTTTTGATTTAACAGAATGGGAGACTTGATATAAGTCTCCCGTTTTTGTATAATTAGATTAGATATGTATCCAATATGGAAATTCATACAATCGGTCTTGTCTCACTTACTTACAACCAAAGCTGAGGCTTTTCCGATTCTAATTTATTCAGGTGTGTTTATTTTTAGCGATATGCTAACTCTATATTACATCAAATACACAGTAGAGGCAGAATATGAGTTTACTATCCATGAAAGGTATTTGCAAGTCGTTCAGCGGCGTTCAGGTTCTGAACAACGTTTCGCTTGACGTGGAAAAGGGTGAGGTTCACGCTCTTCTCGGCGAAAACGGTGCGGGAAAATCCACGCTTATGAACGTCCTGACAGGTGTCTATCCGAAGGACAGCGGCACGATCACCTTTGACGGCAAAACCTATGATTCCATGACAATCAGGCAGTCCGAGGACATCGGCATTGCCTTTGTTCATCAGGAGCTTAATCTGTTCAATGACCTGAAGGTCTATGAAAACATTTTCTTGACAAAGGAATACACCACAAAGCTTGGTATGGTCAAGAAGAAAAAAATGAAAGAAGAAGCAAAAAAACTCTTTAGCGAGCTTGGAGTTGACATTGACCCCGACGAACTTGTGGCTAACCTTAAGACAAGCCAGAAACAGCTTCTTGAGATAAGCAAAGCGCTTTTCTTCAAGGCAAAGCTTCTCATTCTCGACGAGCCGACAACCTCGCTTAACAATTCTGAAATCGAGCATCTCTTCGGAATACTCAGAAGGCTCAAAGCCGAAGGCACAAGCTTCATCTTCATTTCTCACAAAATGCCCGAGATTTTTGCGCTTGCCGACTCCTACACCGTTTTCAGAAACGGACAGTACATCAGCAGTGGCAAAATAGCAGATACCACACCCGAAAAAGTCACTGAAATGATGGTTGGTCACGCTTCAGGCAACGGTGAGTTATACAAGCCGAGAGAATACGGTGAAACCGTCCTAAAGCTTGAAAATCTGACAGGTGAGGGCTTCAAAAACGTGTCCCTCGAGGTAAAAAAAGGACAGATCATCGGACTTACGGGACTTCAGGGCTCAGGCTCGAGCGAGGTTCTTCAGGGCATTTTCGGAACGGGCCACATTCACTCGGGAACGGTCGAGGTGTTCGGCCAGAAGCTGCATGTCAACTCAATCCACAAAGCAATGAAGAGCAAAATCGCAATGCTTCCCGGAAACAGAAAGGAAAATTCCGTTGTTTCCGACATGAGTCTTCTCGAGAATATGTACCTTGCAGAGCACACTCTCTCAGGCAAGAAACCTATCATCTCGAACAAAGAAGAAAAGGCGAAGTTTGAAAAATATCGCAAAATGCTCAACATCAAGGCTCAGTCCCCGGATGACGGCATCCTGTCGCTTTCAGGCGGAAACCAGCAGAAGGTTTTCATTGCGCGATGGCTCAACACCGATGCTGAGATTCTTCTCTTCGACAACCCCACTCAGGGAATTGATGTCGGTGCAAAGGAGGAGATTTACTCACTTATACTAAAGCTTGCCGAGAGCGGAAAGACTATTCTTATCAACACGCTTGAAATTCCCGAAATTCAAAAGGTTGCGGATTTGTGCGCCGTATTCTATGAGGGAAGCATCGTAAAGCTTTTAACTCACGATAAAATTGAAGAAAAGACGGTTATGCTGTATTCAACCGGCTCTACAGCTTCTGAGGAGGATTAATCATGGATACTAAAAAGAAAGGCTCACTGCTCGGAAAAATATGGTCGCAGTAC
>CAVKLS010000091.1:3143-6474 GCA_963657025.1 bacterium
ACTTGTGTGTCTCACTGGTGAGATTGACCTTTCCGTCGGCTCCATGCTCGCACTTATCGGCGGTCTGTCCGTTGTTGTGTTCAACCTTTCGGGCAACATTTTCGTGACGGCAATTTTCGCTCTTTTAGCGGGTGCTTTCTTCGGACTCGTCAACGGATTCCTGGTCGGTGTGGTCGAGATGCCCGCATTCATCGTCACACTCGCAACAATGCTTATCTACCGTTCACTCGCTCAGTACCTTTGCAAAATTCTTCCAAAGAGCTACATCGGAAACGGCTCATCCGTTTTCAGAATGGAGTCTAAAGGTGATTTTGCCGATCAGTATCAGGCACTTTACAGCTTCGGTAACGGCAAGATTGCAACCGTTCCGATTGTCGGTATTCTTCTTCTTCTTGTCACCGCACTTTTTGTTTACATTTCAACAAGCACAAAGTTCGGTAAGAAAATCTATGCTATTGGCTCTAACAGCAAGGCTGCAGGCATGGCAGGCATCAATGTAAGCCTCAACAAAACTCTTGTTTTCGTCATCGCCGGCGTTATGGTCGGTCTTGCTGCCATCATTTGGATTGCAATGAACGGCAGCTGTGACCCGGCTACAACAGGTAATTCAAATGAAATGTACGCTATCGCAGCCGTTGTTCTCGGCGGCATCAGCATGAGCGGCGGCAAGGGCAAGGTTGTCGGTATCATCTTCGGCGCAATGTCCTACACCGTTATCGATAAGATTATCGTTGCTCTCAAGATGGACTCCCTCATTCAGGATTCCATCAAGGGCGTCATTCTCATCGTTGTCATTCTCATTCAGGTTGCAGGCCCGAGAATCAAAGAGAAATTTGCTAAATAATCTGAGTATCACGCTCAATAAAGAAAAATCCCGCAGAAACGAATCTGCGGGATTTTTCTTTACTTCTTTTCTTTGAGAACTCTCAGATATGCTCCCTTTTTGATTGGCTGCTCACTTCTGACATATACCGTCCATGTCGGATGCGGCGCAACATCAATCGGATTCATATCGGCATCGAAAATTTCATCAAGCTTTATTTCAAAAACATCGCTCTGCGGCTCGAGAACATCGGCTGTCTGTCCCTTGAAGAAACGGTTTCTCTGCGATAGCTTGGCAAGCTTATTCTCCTCGTCATAGCCCTCGCAAATTGCGACCACCTCATATTCTCTTATGTAGGAACCTGTATCTGTTTTCTGCCCCGGTTCGGTTCCCATGTAGAATCCGGTGCTATACTCCCGATGACTTATCTTATCGGCTTCACGGCTGATCCACTCCGGCATAGGTTCACCGGGATGATCAAAATTGAAATCGATAGCCTTTCGGTAAGCATTTGTGATACAAGCTACATAATAAGCAGACTTTGCTCTGCCCTCTATTTTAAGGCTTGAAATTCCGCAATCTATAATCTCACCGATATGGTCAATCATATTCATATCACGGGAATTCATAATGAAGGTCTTTCCCTTTTCCTCTTGAATGTCAAAGTACTGACCCTCTCGCTTGCCCTCCATGAGAGTATACTCCCAACGGCACGGCTGAGCGCAGTCACCTCGGTTTGCGTCTCTTCCCGTCAGATAGCTTGATAGCAAGCATCTTCCCGAGAACGACATACACATGGCTCCGTGAACAAAAGCTTCAATTTCAAGGTCTTTCGGAGTATTCTCACGAATTTCCTTGATTTCGGGAAGAGAAAGCTCTCTTGCAAGAACAACACGCTTTGCACCCATTTTATAGAATGCGTTCGCTGTCTGATAATTGATAACTCCCGCCTGAGTGGAAACATGTATATCTACACTCGGAGCATACTTTTTAGCCATTTCCATAACGCCCAAATCAGCAATGATAAAGGCGTCTACACCGATTTTCTCGCAGTGGCTCAAAAATGCGGGGAGCTCGTTTAATTCGTCGTTGTGCGGAATTGTGTTGCACGTTACGTGAACACGAACACCCTTCTCGTGGCATCTTCTGACCGCCTCGGCAAGCTCCTCGTCAGAGAAATTACTCGGTGCGGCACGCATTCCGAAGGTTTTGCCCGCAAGGTAGACGGCATCGGCACCGTAGTTAAGTGCCGACTCCAGTCTCTCCATATCGCCTACCGGAGCTAAAAGCTCCGGCTTTATTCTTTCTGTCATAATTTTCCTCTCTGTTAATTCGTAAGACCTGCTTCCACAAGGTTGTTTTCGTGCTCCCAAGCAGTCTCTGCGTAATACGGCGTACCGTCTGCAGAATGGCAGAAGTAGTAGTAATTTCCGCCCTTAGCCGTATTCGGTCTTACAGCCGCCTTGATTGCATCGATTCCCGGGTTGCAAATCGGGCCTGCGGGAAGTCCTCCGAAGTTGTAGGTGTTGTAGCTGCTTGTGAATCCCTCAGGCGCATCGGAAGCGTCGCTGTACGGATAATAAATCGTGGAGTCCATACCGAGAATGTAGATATCCTCATAGCTTGAATTCTCAAGTCTGTTTCGGATGATTGCGGAGATGATGTACATATCATCTGTGTTAGCCGCCTCAGCCTGAATAATCGAAGCTATTGTGATAATCTGATCCATGGTGTAATCAGAGTTATTGATATCGTCCACAATATCGGATGTAACTCTTGTCTGGTAGTTGTAAAGGAACTTACCGACTACGGATTCAATCTCGTCATTCTTGTAGAATGTGTAGGTATCCGGGAAGAGATATCCCTCAAGCTTATAGTATCTGTCGGATGCATTTGTTATGCTTCCGATCATATCATACTTATCGTAATCACTTGAGTTGCAAGCATTGAGGAAGTCCTCGGCAGAGCAAACTCCGTTGTCCTCAAGCTTCTGAGCAATTTCTCTTACCGTCATACCCTCCTGGAAGGTAATCTCGACTGTCTCCTGCTCGGAGGAATCGCCAGCCTGAAGAGTATTGATGATTGCCTCATAGTCCATATTTGTATCAAGATTGAATGTTCCCTTAGAGAAATACTCCATCTTGGTTGTAATCGTGCAATAAAGCTGAAAGAACTCAGGCTTGTTGATAGCACCTGCCTTGTAAAGCAAATCTGCAAGCTCCTCGCTTGTTACGTTATCGGGCACTTCAACTGTCGTTGTTCCCTCACTTCTGTTTGCCGCAAGAAAATCGTTTGCGCCGCCGACCAAATAGCCACCGAGCGTGAGAGCCATCAAAGCAACCATGAAAACCCAGACAATTCTGAAAATTCGTCTGTTTTTGTGCGACTTGATTTTATCTCTCTTTTTATGCTCTCGTCTTGCAGACTTTTCCTTCTTATCGTTATCGTAAGGATTAAGGTCTCTGTTCTCATCGAGAACATCTGGTCTGAGATTTATGCGTTGAGTAC
>CAVKLS010000092.1:0-6454 GCA_963657025.1 bacterium
GATCGGTATCGGCGGCGGCTCAATCTGCATCACAAGAGAGACAAAGGGTATCGGCCGCGGACAGGCTTCTGCTGTTATCGAGGTTGCTCAGGCAAGAGACGAGTACTTCCGTGAGACAGGCATCTATGTTCCGATTTGCTCCGACGGCGGTATCGTTCACGATTACCACATGACTCTTGCTCTCGCAATGGGCGCAGACTTCATGATGCTCGGCAGATACTTCGCAAGATTCGACGAGTCTCCTTCAAACAAGGTTCTCGTAAACGGCGTTTACATGAAGGAGTACTGGGGCGAGGGCTCCAACAGAGCAAGAAACTGGCAGAGATATGACCTCGGCGGTTCTGCTAAGCTTTCCTTCGAGGAAGGCGTTGACTCCTACGTCACATATGCAGGTTCTCTTCACGATAACGTTGAGATGTCTCTCTACAAGGTTAAGTCCACAATGTGCAACTGCGGTGTAACAAACCTCTCCGATCTCCAGAGAGACGCTAAGCTCACTCTCGTATCAAGCACATCTATTGTTGAGGGAGGCTACCACGATGTTGTTCTCCACTCCGGTTCTTCCTCTCAGAGATAATTGATTTTCAACAAATCTCGGATAAATGTTCAAAACTTCGGCGTTCGCTTCGGCGGACGCCGTTTTTGTTTTGCAAAAGAAATGCCCTCGCAAATGATATGCACCCCAAAAGTTAGACACTTTTGGAGGTGCATATTTTTTATGGGCAAAACAGGAAGAAAAAACAAAAGGTATAGTTCGGAATTCAAAATAGGTGTTATAATGGATATGCGAGAACACCGTTTGGGATATGGCGAGACGGTCCGAAAATATTGGGATATAACACAAGGGCAAGAGCAGAACTATAAAAATACAGTTATAAGGTGGGAACGCATATATTTGGAAGAAGGAGCCGAAGGCTTAATGAAAGAAAAACGAGGCAGAGCTTGTCGTGCAAGTGGAACAAGAAAAGGCAGACAACCTAAATTAGATAAAAAGGTTGAAGAAGATTTAATTGCCGAAAACCAGCGACTTCGAATGGAGATAGAATACTTAAAAAAACTGAGTGCCTTAGTTCTTGCGGAAGAGCGAGAGAACGGCAAAAAGCAAAAATAATCTCTGAACTAAGGCAAAAGTATCCGCTGAAAGAATTGCTTAAACTATCCGGTCTTGCTCGCAGCACATACTATTATTATTTGAAACAACCAAATACGGATAAATACGAATGTGAAAAGAAAGAAATACAAGAAATCTACAATACGAATAAAGGCAGATACGGATACCGTAGGATAACTATTGCTATGCACAACAAAGGCTATGTAATCAACCATAAAACCGTATTAAAACTAATGAATACCCTTGGTTTAAAAGGAAAACAGCGTAAAAACGATAAATACCATTCTTACAAAGGAACTGTCGGTAAGGTTGCGGACAATTTGCTGAAAAGAGATTTTTATGCCGAAAAGCCATTCGAAAAGATAACTACTGATGTTACACAATTTAATGTCTGTGATGAGAAAGTGTATCTTTCTCCGGTTTTAGATTTGTTCAATAACGAAGTTGTATCCTATTCCATTTCTACAAGTCCTAATTTAGAGCAAATTAGAGAAATGCTTAATGGTTTATTTGAAAAGCTACCTGCTGATGCAACACCAATATTCCATTCAGACCAAGGATGGCAGTACCAACACGCTGAATACCAACGATTACTAGCCGAACATAACATTATTCAAAGTATGTCCCGTAAAGGTAATTGTATGGATAACGGCGCTATGGAAAATTTCTTTGGCAGACTTAAAGTTGAAATGTTCTACGGTGAAAAATTCGAAAGCGTTAACGCTTTCATTGATGAATTAAAGAAATATATCCATTACTACAACAATGAACGTATTTCCTTAAAACTAAAAGGAATGAGTCCGGTACAATACCGAACTCATTCACATGCAATTTAATATTCTATTTTGTCTAAACTTTGGGGTTCACTTCAAAAAGCGAAGGCAAATCAATACAATTAATTATTCTTATCAAATATCTTTGCTACAGCTATGCAGAGAATTATTGTGATGATCATATCGGGTAAGGTGTTTCCCACTATCATATCAATATTCATAAGAATTCTGTAAATAATAAATCCCAAAAGCCAAACTATGAGATTCTGAACGCAAAACGCACTTGTCTCTTTATTTCTCTTTAGGATAAAGAAGTCTGCAATCTGAATTGCTATCATGGGAGCAAACACCGAACCGATAAAGTAGAGAAAATCGGTGATGTCGTCAAGCGGAAAAAGAATTGCTCCGATTGTACCGATAACCGTGACCGCAACGGCAATTATCTTTCCGTTTATTTTCTTCGACAGAGATTCGCATGAAATACCCGCAGAGTAAGCGTCAAGGAAGGTTGTGGTTACGGTCGAGAATACAACAATCAAAAGTCCCGCGACTCCGAGACCTGCCTTTACCATAATCTGCGCAATATCGGATTCAGCCGTAAATATCGCCGCACCCATACCGATTACGTACATCCAACAGCTTACAATTCCGTATGTTACCGCACTGGCGGCAGTTGCCTGAAGTGGTTTCTTTGCTTCACGGGTGTAGTCACTTATAAGCGGAAGCCAAGAAAGCGGCATGGCAACAGAAAGCTCGACAGCCGTGCCGAAGGTCATTCCCTCGCCGCTTATGTTGAGGGTATTTCCCTTTCCGAAAATCAGGAAGCTGAGCGCAATGGTCAGTGCAAAAAGCGCAGCCATCGCAACCGTATTGACCTTGCCGAGATTTTTGATACCGATTAAAATCCAGAGAATAATAAGCAAGCCTATTATTACGCACCATACCCAGTTGCCTATACTGAAAATTCCGTTTACTGCAAGTGCACCGTCATAAATCATGATAGCAGTCCAGCCCGCAAGCTGAATGATATTCAGAACAGAAAAAAGCAAAGCGCCCTTGTTTCCGAAATTCATCTTTGCGGTATCCATGGCACTTTTTCGCACCGTGCCGCCAATCAATCCCGAAAAGAACAGCATGACACAGCCGATAATGTGTCCGACAAGAACAGCAAGAAGGCCCTTGGAAAAGCCAAGCGGAGCAAAATATGTGCCGGTTGAAATTTCGGCTATGGACACTGCCGCACCAAACCAAATCAGTCCGTTTTCAAAAACCGATGTGCGTTTTTCTTCCATCTCACTCGACCTCCTTTGCGTACTCACCCGAGAGGTCAAATGCGTGATTCATAGGACCCGAGCCCTGTCCCAGATCGAGCATTGCGCTAAGTGCGTCGGAAACATAAGCTTTTGCCCTTCTCACCGACTCATTAAGAGTGAATCCCTTTGCAAGGTTGGATGCCACGGCACTCGAAAGCGTACAGCCTGTTCCGTGCGTATTCGGATTATTGATACGCTTTCCCTCGAACCAAATCGCTTCACCGCCTGAATACAGTAAATCATTGGCATCGTTGACGCTGTGTCCGCCCTTTAACAATACGGCACAATGGTATTCTTCTCCTATTTTTTCAGCCGCCGCAACCATATCAGCCTTGCTCTCAATGTTCATACCGGAAAGCACCTGTGCTTCCGGAACATTCGGCGTTATGAGCGTTGCAATCGGAAAAAGCTCCTCAATAAGCGTGTTTACCGCATCACTTTTCATCAGTGCCGAACCGCTTGTTGCAACCATAACCGGGTCAACAACTATATTCTTCGCCTTATAAAACTTAAGTCTCTCGGCAATAACCCGTATGAGCTCTGTCGAAGATACCATACCAATTTTCACCGCATCGGGATAAATGTCCTCAAAAACAGCGTCTATCTGCTGTTTCAAAAATAACGGTGTCGATTCCTCTATTGCTCTTACACCGGTTGTGTTCTGTGCGGTAAGTGCCGTGATGGCACTCATCGCATAAACACCGTTCATCGTCATTGTTTTCAAATCTGCCTGAATACCGGCGCCTCCACTGCAGTCACTTCCTGCAATAGTCAATGCTGTTTTCATTTTCATAGTTAAAAGCTCCTTTCGTTTTCAGCATCGTTTTATTTGGCGACAGAAGATGGTGCCCCCAATCTGCCGCCTTAAGCCTCGGAAAACCGAAGCTTTTACTCGTTAATCATTTCTTCAGAGAGTCTTCTGAGCTCTCGGCATTCGCTCTCGATATCGTCTGCCCCGAATATCGCACTTACAAGAGCAACACCGTCCACGCCGCTGCCCGAAAGCTCGGAAATATTCGATTTATTAATTCCGCCTATAGCCACAACGGGGACATCAACGGCGGCACAGATTTCACGGAGAGTTTCTTTCGGCAAAACACTCGCGTCTGCCTTTGTGGATGTGGAGAACACAGCGCCCACTCCAAGGCAATCTGCGCCGTTTCTGACAGCCTCCAGTGCCTCCTCAACCGAGTGAGCGGAAACACCGATAATCATGTCGTCGCCGACTCTCTTCCTCACCTCAGCGGCTTTCATATCATCCTGACCGACGTGAATTCCGTCAGCGTGGCATTTTATAGCAATTTCTACATTGTCATTGATAAAAAAAGGAACACCGTATCGCTTGCACAGTTCGCAAATTTCAATTGCTTCACCCAAAAAAGCGTCTTCATCCAAATTCTTCTCACGAAGCTGAACGCAGGTCGCACCGCCTTTCAGTGCAGATTCAACCTGTTCGTACAGGCTTTGTTTTCCTACCCATGCTCTGTCTGTTACGGCATAGAGTAGCATTGCGCTTTTATCGCACCTCATAATTTGCTCCTTTCTCCAACATCTCTGGAGTCATATTGTAAATTGCGTCAATAATGTAATTTCTGTAGCTTGAATTGCCGTCCTTTTCGGTAAGTCTCTCGTGAGCGATTTCGCCCGCATAACCCATAGCACAGACCGCCGCCGCTGCCGCCTCCAAAACATTATCGGGATTTGCCGATATATAAGCTGTCGTCATTGCCGAAAGCTGACAGCCCGTACCCGTGATGGAAGACATCATAGAATTGCCGTTTCGAATGCAAAAAGCTTTTTCGCTGTTCGCAACAATGTCAATTGCGCCCGTGATAATAATAACCGAGCCGATTTTTCTTGAAAATTCTTTTGCAAAAGAAACAGCCTTATCAAGATTTTCTTCAGAGACCTTGTCGCCTTCGTCAGCATCAACACCTTTCGTAGAGCCACTGCCGTAAGCGAGAGTTTTAATCTCTGAAATATTTCCGCGTATAACGGAAAATCTGACCTCATCCAAAAGTCTGAGTGCCGTTTCCGTTCTAAGCCTCGAGGCACCCACTCCGACAGGGTCTAACAATATAGGGTGACCAAGCTCGTTTGCACGCTTTCCCGCAATGAGCATGGACGAAATTGTGCGTCTGTTAAGCGTACCGATATTGATATTCAGACCAGAACAAATTGAAGTGATTTCTGCCACCTCTTCCTCATCGTCAGCCATAATCGGAGACGCTCCTGAAGCGAGCACGATATTGGCGCAGTCATTGACGGTAACATAATTTGTAATGTTATGAATGATGGGCGATTTTCCTTTCACATTCTTAAGTATTTCCAAAAACATTTTATTTCTCCTTACCTTGATAAAAATCTGTAGTAAATAAAAGACAACAAAAAAGGAGCTGCCGATTTGGCAACTCCATAAATAGCTAAGTATTCCTAATATTCTTGCATGTTGATATCAAAAACAGCAAGAAATTCAGCATCCCTACGTTGGCATTATCCAAATCAGGTTCTCGGTCGAAGGTCGCACCTTCCTCTCAGCCTGTAATACAAGCTCCCGTTTTTATTCAATTTTAATTTGTGCTAAGTTCAGTTATACACCTGTTGTTGTAAAATTGCAAGAGATTTTCAAAATAAGAAAAATCTTACAGTGCAAATTTTCCGCTCGGAATCTCTGAGAACGGGCCCGCAATCACGCTGTCTGTTACCTTTCCGAAATAATCCTCGTTAAAGGTGATACTGCTTCCGTCAGGATTTTCGTACCTCTCCTCAGGTTCGAATGCCATACCGAGATCCTCCGTGTGAAGAATCTTTCTCGTTTCGGCATATTTTCCGAGGTCGGTATTAAGGAAATATCCCTCGTCGGTCTTTTCAAGCTCAAGCGTGACTTTCTCGTCAATTACCTTTCCGTCCTGCTCTATGTCGCACGGCTTTGCACCGTTGAAGAACATATTACCGCCCGTCCAAACAGGAAGCGGAATATAATAGCGGTCGCTCGGCGCACTGCCCATTCCGCAGTAACCGTCAAATTCCTTGTCCCACTGCTCGAAGGTCTGATATCCGCTGTACGGAACTGTTCCGGCAATAACATTGCAGTCGTCCCATTCGCCGTAGCCGCCCTTGTCCATTGCCGCCTTCATAAACGGGTGGATAGGCTGCTGTACAAATATATTGTTATATATTCTCATGTCGCCGTGAAGTATCGTCATAAAACCGGCAACAGCCGTGCCGTGCTTTTCGTGATACGGCGTGTATCTCGG
>CAVKLS010000093.1:0-6417 GCA_963657025.1 bacterium
ACGGTTGTAACGCCGTCTGACTTAGAGACTGCGACCGTAGGGGAATAACCGTCTGCTCCGTCTGAGCCTTTCTCGCCAGTGTCGCCCTTTTCTCCTTGCAAGCCCTGAGCTCCAGTCTCGCCCTTGTCGCCTTTCAGACCTTGCTCTCCACGCTCGCCTTTTTCACCTTTGTCACCTTTTTCACCCTGAATGCCCTGAATGCCCTGAGCACCCTTTTCGCCCTGTTCTCCTTTGTCTCCTGTGTCGCCTTTTGAGCCGTTGCGAATGGTGAAGCTCTTCTCGGTTTCGTCCGTGAAGTAAACGGTGATTACATTCTCGCCCTCGTCTTCTTCGCTCTTTCCCGTCTGCTCGATGCGGTCAATGCCCAGTGCATCGCCCCACTCGATACGGTTTACAAGCTGTTCATAGAGGGTTTGGGATATGACGGTGGACTTGCCGTCTTCGGTGAGTTTGGATTTTCTTACCGTAAAAGCAAGCGTGTTTGTGTTTGCTACGGTGTTGTCTTTGGTGCCGCAAAGCGTTAAATAACAAGTTCCTGCGGCTATTTCAGCAGGTAAGTATGCTTTGTTATCTTCGCTTAGATATTGGTTATATGCTTCGCCTTTTTGTTTGAACT
Source organism: bacterium (assembly GCA_963657025.1). Taxonomy (GTDB): domain Bacteria; phylum Bacillota; class Clostridia; order Oscillospirales; family Acutalibacteraceae; genus SIG603. The sequence continues at coordinate 617 of CAVKLS010000093.1, forward strand.
GAGCGAAAACCAAAAGGTCTTTCCAAGATTCGTCCAAATCAAATTCAAACTCAACAAACTCCTGAGTTCCCGAAACGAAAATATTCGTCGGGTCTTGGAGCTTTAGCTTTTGCCCTCTGACTTTAAGTTTTATTGACATTTATTCACCCTCTTTCTTGAATTCTCCAAGCTTTAGGAGTTTTTCATGAATTTTCGTAATAATTCCGTTGCCGCCCAAAGCCTTGTACTGGGCATACATATTTTCCCAATTTTCCTTGTCATCAATCTCACAGTAGCCCTTGGCGTAATATTCCTTGTAGGAATTTAACAGCCTGTCTCTGAGAAGTGCTCTTACTCCGTCTTTCAGGGCGGAATTTTCTCTTGTAACCTTATCGAACCTGACTCTGCACCAAGTGAAAAGCGAGAGGATAAGGGAACACATAAGCGACGGCACCCCGAGAAATGTGAGAATTTCTTTCATATAAACATCACCTCATTCCGTTGAAAAACGCAGCAGATAATATCGTCCTATTGCATTAAGCGAACTGCCCGAATTCTGATAAGCCCAAATTGTGTAGTCGGTCGCTGTGGTAATTCTGAAGGCTACGGGCAAAGCAAGTCGGTTTTGATTAGTGCCTTGAGCAAGTTGGTTCATTTGAAGATTGCCGACGCTGCTCGATCCCGACGAAGTGGGTGAGAAAGCAAGACCTCTTATGCCGCTTGCGTTTGCGGTAATCTGTAAAATTACCGTGCCGGCATAATAACCGGGGCTTAGTGTAACACTGTTTACGGAAGTCCAAGAGCCTGAAGTCGTCGACACGCTGCTAACCGAGCTCGATTGCACCAAAGACGGCAGACAAACCGATTGAATATATTTTTTCAGAGTTTTTGATGATGAGCTGTCGTGAATGTAAACATCGTTCATAAAATGAGCGTCAAGACCAACCTCGAGTGAATCGCTTTCGGATATTTTGCCGACGCCGAGTCCTTTGCCGCCCTCCCGAAAATCGAGAAGAACGGGAGCTGTTGAAGTCGAAGCTGTTTTGCTTGCGGATTTACTGAGTGCGTCGGTAACAGTAAGCTTGAATTGATAGCTTTTTTCTGTGTCGAACGAGGTGGTAAGGGTCGTTTCTTTTCCGCTTGTTATTGTACCGTAGGTTGTCCAAGCGGTTTCTGACGAAACCTTATATTGAAGCTTTGCCGTAACTGAGTTGTGCCCGTTTACGGGCGAAAAGCTCCAAATACCTTTAACCTTTACCTTGCTTTGGTCTGCATCGGTTCTCTGAACAGTAAACGAGGAAATTGTAGGGACGGAATAGGAATAGACCGTGATTTTGCTTGAAGAAACTATGTCCGACTGTCTTCCTCTGCTGTCCTTTGCAAGCACTTTGTAGGTCTTATACCCCGCCGTGAGAGTAGGAGTTGTGAGTTTAAGCGTTCCGCTCGAGGTTGGTGTTATATTTGAGCTTGAGTAACTTCCGCTTATCGAAAAGCTTTTGATAGCCGAACTATATGAACCCGAAGCCGAACAAGAGAGAGAGACACAAGAAAACCCTGCGACATATACACCCCAACTCTTTATAACGGGAGCGGCGTCTCCTGTTACCGAATTTGATACGGACACGGATTTTACCGTCGGTTTTACACTGCTTGGAGCTTTTACTGTAAGAGACAGTGTAGACGAACCGATTACGGTGTTTCCGTTATAGGTGGTACAGGTTATTTTTCCTGTTCCTTGAGTGGCGTTTGGAATTTGATTCAAAAGCGACATCGGTATAGTCCAGTTTACATTTGAGCTGAAGCTTGCCGACTTCGACACAATAGTTCCGCTTGCAGAGCCGAATTGATACTTTATCAGATGAGTAAACGCTGTGCTGTGGCGGGTAATCAGCAAATGAGCCACCGTTCCAGCCGTTTGATTGTCGTATCCCGAGACTGTTCTCCAAGAAATCGAAGAGGTTCTCGGAATTGTGTTTAGAGAGAATGTGGTCGAGCCGAAGCAGTTTCTTGCCCAAGTGTAAATTCCCGCCGCTATTTCTACGGCAAATGATTTTGAGCCGTCCGTGTTGTGCTTTACGGTGATTGTGCCGCTTGCCACCTCGTCGCCTGCGTACATATCGATTCTGTCCGTTCCGTTGTCAGGTTTATCGAGAACAACCTCTCCGTTTATTTTCACATAGAAGCCGCCTGAAGTATGATAACCCGAGCTTCCTGCGCCCTTTAAGCTCCAAGAAATTACGGATTCGTTGTTGTCAGCCGATTGGGCGGCACTCCAAGTAAATTGTATATATTTTCCGTCATAATCTGACGAATTGAGTGTTCCTGAAAGAGCCATTGATTATTCCTTTCTATTCATCTTCGTTCCAGATAAGGGAAACTCCGCCGTCGCCGCTTGCGTGAGGAACAAACGAGAAATTTCCTATTGAAAGAGAGCTCTCAATAACTCCCTTCGGAATATGAAGCTGTTCGTTGTCGATATACGCCGCCGTTACATCTCCCTGCTTGAACGAAAGCCTTTGATTATCAAGAACCGCTTTGAACTCGGAGTTTTCCGCTCCAATCAAAAGTCCGTTTTCGTCAAAGACGAGATACTTTCCGACTTCTTGCTTATAATCGTCAAGGTCGTCCTTTACGGTATTTACGCCGCTGTCGACAAGGTCTTGCACCTCACCGCTCGTGTTGATTCCCAAAGTGCCGTTTATTACCAAATCTCCGCTTTCGTTTATATAAAGCAGAGGAACAAAGCTTTCGTTTCCGTCACTGTCGGTAGTTTTCTTCTGAACGGTAAAGGCAATATCGTTTGAAGAACCGTTTGTTCCGTCAGTCGTTATTATAAGACCGTTCTCGTCCATCGTTATGGTGTTGTTTGTGTTATACACGCCGATTTTCTCGGACAAAACAAGGTTTCCCACAAGCTTGTCCGCAATAACGCCGTATGCATCCTCGACCTCACCGCTTTCGGGGTTATAGAATGTGAATTCACCTATGCCTGCTTTTGAGGTGAGCCAGTTATCGTCAGTGACATACACGCCCTTGTTGATTACCTTGATTTGTTTGTCACTATAATCGTCTGTTATGGGGCGGTACTCTCTTCCGAGTATACCGTGAGAGTCGATTGTGATATTCTGGTTGTCGGCGTTATCTATAATCTTTACATTCGTGAGATTAAGTCCGTCTGACACCCAGCCCTTTAGCTGTTTGCTGCTCTTTTCTCCGCTTTCCGCCTGTCTTGAAACGCTGTCGTAAGAAGTAGCCATTGACGAAGCCTGATTTAGAACGCTCTCGGTATCTGTTACAGAGTCTTTGCACTGTTTTACATCTGAAAACTCAACAGAAAGACTGTCCAGATTGTCAAAATCAACCGAATAGGAGAGAAGTCTCAGGCGATAAACGCTGTTATCAACCTTTACTCTGATGAAATTACCTACGGCAAAGTTCTCGACTATCGGCTCGAACTCTTTCATAACGAGAAGATTTTTGAGCGTCGCTGTTATCGAATGCTGAAGAGTTGCCGACTTGTATATTTCTTTCTTGGCTGTCTCAAAAAACTCTGACGCCCTCTCAAAAAGCTCTGCGTTGTTAAGCCCATCGGAAATGTAGTTGCTGTTCGAGTATGTGTCTTCTCTTCTGTAGGACGCAAGCTCGAGCCACAAGTCCTTTCCAAGATAAGTCTGCATATCGAGCTCGTTTTTGATTTCCTTTTTAATGCGCTCGATTTCGTCTTGCAAACCGCCGTCCCCTGAGATAACCGCGATTTCTTCTTCTCGCAGTTTCTGTTCCGATTGGAGAGCCAAAAGCTTGTTGTAATAATCGAGATATACCGTTTCATACAGGTTCGGATTCTCGTCTGCCCAAGTTTGTTTGTCGGCAACACCCTGTTCAATGAGAATGTCTATACAGGACTGAGCGGAGTCCGCAAACGCATTCAAGCTCGAAAGACAATACTTTTTGATTTCGGCTTTGAATAAATCATCCGACAATTTGAAAAGAGCGACTATGCCGCTTGTGTTAGTGTCTTCTGCTTTTTTCAGTATCTTGTCAATCTTCTGCTTTGTGAAAGCCTCGTAATCTTCGTTTACGGTAACTGTTATTGATTCGCTGTCGCTTGTGTCGGTTTCGTCAGAGTAGCTTGTAACGGTAAAAGTTCCTGTCCAAGTACTGCTGCTGTAAGAGCTTGTCTTAACGGATACCTGATAATTTGAGCTAACCAAAACCTTAGCCATAGACAAAACCGCAGAATTCGCCGTTGCAAGCGAAACAGAGCTTAATTTCTGAACCGAAACGGGAGAGAGGGCAGAGCTTGTAAGCTTCGCCGCCTCGTCTTTTGCGGTTGTCTTTGAAATCTCAGGAGAAGGCATAAGCTCATCGTGCAAGAGAAGATAGAAATCCACCGTGTCAAAGTAGCAGTTCATAAGAGCGGTGTAGCCAAATGTGCTTTGCGAGACAGTCCTGAGGTCTTTGTCGTATTCGTAATACTTTTCAACAAGGCTGTTGTATTTTGTCAGAAGCTCTTCGGAAAATACAATTGGATATTCATCTTCGTAGTAAGTATATTTCTCGTCATAAGCATTAAGCTTTTTTACAAGCTCGTCTGACATATCAGATTTAACATCATCTGAAATATACCAGAGGTAACGGCTTCCGTTTGGGTTACAGCTGACTATGGCGGCGGTCATGAGATCGTCTCCGCCCTCAAGTCGGAAACAGTTCTTCACGGAATCGGTGTCGGTTTTGAAGGAAATGTTCTCGGCTAAATTATCCGAAGAAACAAATACCGCAGTATCCTTTCCGTATCCGCTCAGAATGTTGTCGCCGCCGCACTTTGGACATTTGCCGTCAAAGTCTCCTCGGTATCCGCAATCAACACAACGGCTTTCAAGGTCATAAACGCTTATCGAGCGTTCGATTTTTCCGTTATCGTCTGTGCCTGAGTTGTAGGCAAACAGGCAGTCAAGCTCTTCCGCAATATCATTAAACGCATCGTGTATGCTCTTGTTGTTAAATGTGAATGTTCGCTGAAGCTTAGCTACACCCGAGTCTACATGAGACATGCTGTAATGCGGAGCTTTTTCCATAATGCGATGAAGAAGAGAGCCTTCTTTATTGTCCTCGTTGTAAAGCACGGTCGGCACATAGTCGTCCCTTGATATGTCGTCCTCAGTGTTTATTTCGATGTCGTATAGGTTTATCTGAGACAATTCCGCTTCGCCTAAAGACACGCACTTTACGCTTTTGACTACCGAATTTTCGTCTTCTGTCGTGACATATATCTCGAACCAAACATCCCACTCTTTGCACCAGACAAGTTTAAAATCAACAAGCTTATCCCACAAAGAGTAAAGAACGCCGTTTTCGTATTTATTTACCTCAAATTCGAGCTCGAACGAAGAGTTGAAGTTGTCGGCGGCTGATATATTGACGGCTGGAATAACACCAAGCTTTTTGCCGCTTCTTTTAGCCAAAACAAATGTCGGCTCGATAATATTATGAGTGTTGTCAAACTTCATTCTGATTGCCGTGATTATCGCCTTCTTTCTTTAGTCAGGAGAACATTTGATTATGGGAGAGTAGGATAGTTTTATGTTGCACTTTAAAGAAGCCTGAATACTGTTTTCTCTGCCCGAATAGGAATTTCCTATCGTGAAAAAATCAAAGTTGAAGTCATCGTATATTTTGTGCGACGAAAGAGAAGAGCTGATAATGTGCTCTGTTCCCTTAATATCGATAATTTCACCTACGGAAACATTTTTAATAAGCATATTTGAGCCCGTTGTGCTGTTGGATAAGCTTAAATCTCCTGCCTCGTTACAGGTGATTTTAAG
>CAVKLS010000094.1:0-6346 GCA_963657025.1 bacterium
ACGAACGCTTTGCGTTCTGAAAATGCTTCGCATTTTCGGTTGCCTTTGACAGCCTATCTTTTTGTTTTCTGTTCGGTGTTTTTCATCGTGCGTTAGGTTCGGCTTGTCGGCTTCAACTACGGTCGCTACGCTCCCTAAAAGCACTTCGTGCTTTTGGTTAAGCCTCCAAGCCTATCTTCTTTTTTATCGCTTCGCTCTGTTATTTGTTTCGATAATTGTTAATTATTATTTATATAATTATTAATTATTCGTGGGCTCTGCCCACACCCGCACGCTTTTTGTAAAAAGCGTGGCAAAAACTTTTATGTTTTTGCTTTTCGCTCTGTATTCCTCTAAACAATCTGATTGACGCAAAAAGACCGTTTCCAAAAAGGAAACGGTCTTCTTTACTCAATTCTTGCTTGAAATATACTCGTCAATTGCCTTTGCTGCTGTTTTTCCTGCTCCCATTGCAAGAATAACCGTTGCGGCTCCCGTTACTGCGTCACCGCCTGCATAGACACCCTCGATTGATGTTTTGCCGTTATCGTCAGCGATAATCTCGCCCCACTTCTTTGTCTCAAGTCCCGGTGTTGTAGCCTTGAGCAACGGGTTCGGAGATGTACCAAGTGACATAATCACGCAGTCCATCGGCATTACGAACTCTGAGCCTTCCTTGACGATTGGTCTGCGGCGTCCCGATGCGTCAGGCTCGCCAAGCTCCATCTCAACGCACTTGATAGCCTTAACCCAGCCGTAGTCTGCGTCTCTCGGGTCTGTTACGTCTGTAGGAATGATCTCGACAGGATTTGTGAGGGTCTTGAAGATGATACCTTCCTCCTCTGCGTGCTCGACCTCCTCCTTACGTGCAGGAAGCTCCTCCATACCTCTTCTGTAGACGATATAGACATTCTCTGCACCGAGACGCTTTGCTGTTCTTGCGGCGTCCATAGCAACGTTACCGCCACCGACGACAGCTACGTTCTTTGCATGCTGAATCGGAGTTGTGGAATCGTCTCTGTATGCCTTCATCAGGTTTGATCTTGTGAGGAACTCGTTAGCGGAGTAAACGCCCTTGAGGTTCTCACCCGGGATATTCATAAATCTCGGAAGACCTGCGCCTGTTCCGAGGAAGATTGCCTCGTAGCCGTACTCGTGCTGAAGCTCCTCGATTGTGAGGACACGACCGATAACCATATTTGTCTCAACCTTAACGCCGAGAGCCTTGAGGTTATCGACCTCCTTCTGAACGATTGACTTCGGAAGTCTGAACTCAGGGATACCGTAAACGAGAACACCGCCGGCTAAGTGAAGTGCCTCATAGATTGTTACGTCGTAGCCGAGCTTTGCAAGGTCTCCCGCACATGTGAGACCTGCAGGGCCCGAACCGACGACAGCTACCTTATGGCCGTTCTTCGGCGGCTCGATTGTAGCGACTGTTGCGTGAGAATTGTGGTAGTCTGCGCAGAATCTCTCAAGTCTGCCGATACCGACAGGCTCGCCCTTGATTCCTCTTACGCACTTGCCCTCGCACTGTGATTCCTGCGGGCAGACACGTCCGCAAACAGCGGGAAGTGAAGATGACTTATGGATAACCTGATAAGCACCCTCGAAATCGCCCTCTGCGCACTTTGCGATAAAGTCGGGGATTGCGATGTTAACAGGGCAGCCGCTGACGCATGGCTTATGCTTGCAGTGCAGGCAACGCTTTGCCTCGTCAAGTGCCATTTCCTCGGTGTAACCGAGAGTTACTTCTTCAAAATTTTTATTTCTGACATTAGGATCCTGTGATGGCATAGGATTCTTTGTAAGTCTCATATTTGGCATATTACTTTACCTCCTTCTTGAAGAGATTGCATGCTTCTTCATATGCTTTTCTCTCAAACGGAGCGTAGCTTCTTGCACGGCTCATAGCTTCGTCAAAATCAACCTCAAAGCCGTCGAAGTCAGGACCGTCAACACAAGCGAACTTTGTCTTTCCGCCGACTGTAAGTCTGCAGCCGCCGCACATGCCAGTACCGTCGACCATGATTGGGTTCATGGAGACTACTGTCTTCTGGTCAAAAGCCTTTGTTGTAAGGCAAACGAATTTCATCATAATGAGCGGACCGATTGCGATGACCTCGTCGAACTTCTCGCCGCCCTCGAGCATAGCCTTGAGCGGAACCGTAACATTGCCGTGCTCGCCGTATGAACCGTCATCTGTCATGAGCTTGAAATTGTCGGAGCAAGCCGCAAATTCATTCTCGAGGATAACAAGGTCTTTATTTCTGAATCCGATGATAGAGGTGACCTCTGCGCCCATCTCGTGCAGTTCCTGAGCAATAGGAAGTGCAATGGCACAACCGACGCCGCCGCCGATTACGCAGACCTTCTTGAGTCCCTCAACGTGAGTGGGAACACCCAGAGGACCTACGAAGTCCTGAATGTACTCGCCCTCCTCCTTGTGGTTGAGCTTCTCGGTGGTAGCACCGACTATCTGGAAAATTATTCTTACATAGCCCTTTTCTCTGTCGTAGCCAGCTACGGTCAGAGGAATTCTCTCTCCGTCCTCGTCTACTCTAAGGATGATAAACTGACCCGGCTTAGCCTTCTTTGCGATAAGCGGAGCTTCAATCTCCATGAGCGTGACTGTAGGATTTAAGGATTCTTTTTTGACAATCTTATACATATCAATAATCCCTTCTTATAAGTTTTCGGCATACAAAACCATAGAGAATTATAGCACAATATACTATTTAATACAAGAAGAAATGCATATTTTTTGGCTTTAATTCCACAATTATACAAGTATTTAATATCGGTAAAAAATGTCGTACAGTTCGTTTAAGCTAACCGAATACCGCTTCAAAAGTGAGTTCTTTCTCTTGACATACAATAAGCTTTGTGATAGAATTTTTCTAAAATATTTTGACTCAGATAGGAGACTTAAAGATGAGCAGAATTAAGACAATTCAGACCAGAGATCTTAATAAGAGTGTTCTCACAGGCGGATGCGGCGAGTGCCAGACTTCTTGCCAGTCAGCTTGCAAGACTTCCTGTGGCGTTGCTAATCAGAAGTGCGAGAACAGCAATAAGTAATAATTCTCGGAATGAAGAAGCCGCCTTCAACGGGCGGCTTTTTTAGTGTGTCAGGTCCCCTATTTCACTTAAAGACGGATATATACATTTCGGCACAAAGGAAGGATAGCCGAAAATGAAAGGAAGGCAGTTTTAATGGTACATCAGTTTAAGCAGAACGGTTATAATATAGTGCTCGATACCTGCAGCGGTTCGGTTCATGTTGTCGATGAGGTAGCCTATGACATCATCGCTATGTTCAAGGAAAAAAGCGAAGAAGAAATCGTAGCCGAAATTCTCAGAAAATATGCCGATGTCCCTGATGTCAACGAGGACGAGGTTCTCGAGTGCATTAACGACGTCAAAGAGCTCGAGGAGAACAAGAAGCTTTTCACTCCCGATGTTTTCGAGGACATGGCGTTCGAGTGGAAAAACAACTCCAAGGTTATCAAGGCTCTTTGCCTTCACATCGCTCACACCTGTAACCTCAACTGCTCCTACTGCTTCGCAAGTCAGGGCAAGTATCAGGGCGACCGTGCACTCATGAGCTTTGAAGTCGGAAAGCAGGCTTTCGATTTCCTCATCGCAAATTCGGGCACAAGACGCAACCTCGAGGTTGACTTCTTCGGCGGCGAGCCGCTCATGAACTGGGATGTTGTCAAGCAGCTTGTTGCTTACGCAAGAAGCATTGAGAAGGAGCACAACAAGAACTTCCGTTTCACCCTCACAACGAACGGCGTTCTCATCGACGACGATGTTATCGACTTCCTCAACAAGGAAATGGACAACGTTGTTCTCTCGCTTGACGGAAGAAAAGAGGTTCACGACAGATTCAGAGTTGACTACGCAGGCAACGGCTCTTATGACAAGATTCTTCCGAAGTTCAAGAAGCTTGTCGACGCAAGAGGCGGCGAAAAGTACTACATGAGAGGCACATTCACTCACCACAACGTTGACTTCACAAACGACATCTTCCACATGGCAGACCTCGGCTTCACCGAGCTTTCCATGGAGCCTGTTGTCTGCTCACCGGACGATCCTTCGGCACTGACACAGGAGGATTTACCGAAGCTTTTCGAGCAGTATGAGATTCTCGCAAACGAGATGATCAAGCGCAAAAAAGAAGGAAGACCATTCACATTCTATCACTACATGCTCGATTTAACAGAAGGCCCGTGCATCTACAAGAGAATCACAGGCTGCGGCTCAGGAACAGAGTACATGGCTGTCACACCGTGGGGCGAGCTTTACCCGTGCCACCAGTTCGTAGGCGACCCGAAGTACAGCCTCGGTAACATCTGGGACGGCGTGACCAACACAGCCGTTCAGGATGAATTCAGAAAGTGCAATGCTTACGCAAGACCCGACTGCGCCGACTGCTGGGCAAAGCTTTATTGCTCGGGCGGATGTGCCGCAAACGCTTACCACGCAACAGGAAGCATTCAGGGCGTTTACAAGTACGGCTGCGAGCTCTTCAAGAAGAGAATCGAGTGCGCCGTCATGATGAAGGTAGCAGAGGCTCAGGAATAATCATGAACACTCCGATTATCGATTTTGTAAGCGAATATAACAAAAAAGATATCAGCAGACTGCATATGCCCGGCCACAAAGGTCGGGCTTTGTTGGGTTTCGAGAAACTCGACATAACAGAAATCGGCGGTGCGGACGAGCTTTACGAGGCTGAAGGAATTATCCTCGAGAGTGAAAACAACGCCTCTGCCCTTTTCGGCACGGCTCATACCTTCTATTCCTGTGAGGGCTCAAGCCTCACCATTAAAGCCATGCTGAATATCGCACTTCAAAACAGCGCCTCAAAGTCACCGTACATAATCGCCGCAAGAAACGTGCACAAAACCTTTATTTTCGGCTGTGCGCTCCTCGGAATTGACGTGAAATGGCTTTATCCTACGGACGGTTGCAGTCTTTGCGAATGCCCTGTCGAATGCGATTGCCTTGAAAGCATGCTCTCAGGTGCGAAAGAAAAGCCTATCGGCGTTTATCTCACTTCGCCAGACTACCTCGGTAATATTCAGGATATTGAAGCTATCAGCTCTGTTTGCAAAAATTACGGCATTCCGCTTCTTGTGGACAATGCCCACGGTGCTTATCTTCACTTTTTGAAACCGTCATGTCATCCCATTTATCTCGGAGCAGACATTGTTTGCGACTCGGCTCATAAGACATTGCCCTCACTCACGGGCGGCGGCTATCTTCACATAAGCAAGACCGCTCCCAAGGAATTTTTAAATTCCGCAAGAATGAGCCTTGCCCTTTTTGCCTCGACAAGTCCCTCCTATCTCATTCTTCAGTCGCTTGACGCATGCAATGCTTACTTAGCCGACAACTACGCCGAAAAGCTCAAGGCGGTAATCGAGAAAATCGAAGCACTCAAAGCTAAGCTTATTTCATTCGGCTGGGTTTTGAGAAAGACAGAAAAGCTGAAAATCGTGATAGATGCGGTTGCATCAAAGGTGGACGGCAATGAGATTATGGCGGCACTGAGAAAAAACAAGGTCGAGTGCGAATTCGGCTCATTCGAGCATATAGTTATGATGTTCACCCCCGAGAGTCGAGAAATCGACTTCAAGCGCATAGAAACAGCACTTTCCGACAAGTCCGAATTCAGGACAAGCGAATTTTTGCCGAATTTAAAAATTTACCCGGGTGAGAGCAAGCTCAGCATAAGAGAAGCCGTTCTCTCTCCTTTTGAAATGATAGACATAAAAGACAGCGTCGGCAGAATCTGCGCATCTCCCACCGTGAGCTGTCCGCCCGCCGTTCCCATTGCGATAAGCGGTGAGATTATCACCGAAAACAGCGTGAAAATCTGCGAGCTTTACGGCATAGAGAAAATAGCCGTTGTAAAATAAAAAACAAAACCGTCATTTGCCAAAAAATCAGGCAAGTGACGGTTTTTTAATTTACATTCAATTCGATTTCAATTAACCAATTTGGTGTCCTCATCATTGGTTTTTGCAATGATGTAGTGCGGTCGCTTCTTTGTTTCACTGTAGCCCTTTGCGATGTACTGACCCATAATTCCGATTGCAAAAAGCTGAATTCCGCCGATAAAAATAATCGCACACATAAGAGAATCCCAGCCCGACACGGCATTGCCGAAAAGCAAATGTCTGATAATCAGGAAGATAATCAATATAAGACTTATTCCCGTCATACCTATGCCAAACCATGACGCAATGCTAAGCGGTGCCTGTGAGAAATTGATGATACCGTCAATGGCGTACTTGAAAAGCTTCCAGAAATTCCACTTTGTCTCGCCCGCAACACGCTCGACATTCTCATACGG
>CAVKLS010000095.1:0-6344 GCA_963657025.1 bacterium
AATTTAGATTATACACATATAAATGAAAATTAGCAATTAAGAATAAGTTAAGAATTATCTGATGTCTGTCAATCATTCAAAAAACCGACTCCGCAAAAAGCGAAGTCGGCTTGAATTCATCTATATAACTCAGCAAATAAATGTGAGAAGTCCGTAATACGCAAACGACAGAAGAACGAAAACGCCAACCATAGGCAAAACCCTTGCCACAAGCGAACCGAGCGGAATTTTGAAGTCCTCGGAGCAGAGTGTAAGGCAAATGTGAATCGGAGAAATCTGCATAGCGGCATATCCCATGCTCATTATGAGAATGAACAGCGGAAGAGCACTTGCGCCGCCCAACGTTGCCATCATCATGGGAATGCAAAGAACATTCATTGCCTGGTTTCCCGCAATGATGCTTCCGAAGAAGAAAATAAGTGCGAAAATCAGGAATTCGGGAATAGGAAGCTTTGAGAAATAATCGGGAAGCTCGCTGATAACACCTGTTGAAGAGAGAATTTCCTTGAATACCATGACGAGGTATGTACTTGCCATAAGCTTGCCCTCAAAGGCTGTCTTGAAGAACGGGAGTATCTCTTTGAATTTGAATTTGTTTACAAAGAAATCGATTACGATACAAATCAAAACGGCAATCTCAACATTCATGTTGAAAATAAGAATGAGCGCAATAGCAAGCAAAATTGCCCAGATACTCTTAAAGAGAAGCTTGATGTAGTGTGATTTTGGCTCCTCACTCTTCATTCCCGTGTCTCTGGGAACTCTTCTGAGGTAGACAAGCCAGCCCGAAGCATAAAGTGCAAGAGCCATGGGAATCATTGCGATAACAAAGGCACTTACGCTTACCTGTCCCTGAGTCAAGCCGATTGCAATGAATATGCTTGTATAAGTCGGCAGAAAAAGCTCTGAAATGTGTCTGAAATAAGCGGTGACCGCCGCTTTTTCCTCGTTCTTGAGGCTGTCTCCGACACTGTCTCGGACAATAGGACCGCAAATCAGGATTGTGCTTGCGGCAGGCAGACATCCGAGAATGAACGGCACTATCGAAGCGTTGACACGTCGGTTATTAAAAAGTCCGTTCAGTGCCACCTGACAGTTTGAAAGATCTTTTCTTGCCTCCATCATTCTCTGCAGGAAGGTAATGCAGTAGAAAACAAGGAGAGCCTCAATGGTCTGCCATGATTTTGTTGCAGTCCAAATTGCCTGACCAGCCTCGGCAGGCGACATACCGTAGAGCAAAATTGCTCCGACGGAGGCAGCCGTGACGGCGTACATAATGTTCTTTTTCAGAACACCCATCACGAACACGATGATTACAAAGACGATTAAAAGCTTAATTAAATTCATCTTCTTTACCTCTTACTTCTTTTCTTTCTTTTATATTAACTAACCGATGTTAGCTGCAAGCATCTATTTAAATTCTCATTTATCAAAGTGATAATTATTCTATCACCATTACTCAAAAAAATAAATATACTATTTGTATTTTTAGCTGCTAAGGAATTATATAGTGTAAATTTCGGTCTTCACACTGCCGACCTCAGCAAATCCAAGGTTCTCGTAAAAAGCCTTGTTTTTTCCGATTTCACGGTAAATATAAACATCTCTGCCCGAGAGCATTCTGCATGCTTCGTTCACAAGAAAAGAACCGATTCCCTCTTGTCTTTTGCTTTTTTCGACCGCAACAGCCGTCACAATCGCAGTTTTCTCTGTTATCCCCGTGACGCACAAACCGCCGACAAGCCTTTCACCCTCATTCTTTCCAAGCAAGAAGCCTGTCCCTGTTTTGACTGCGTCGCTCATGCCGAGCATAAAGCCTTCTTTGTCGCTCTCAAGCCCGTTTTCGTTAAAAAGTTTGTGAAAATCCTTAAGCTTAAAGTCCAAATTTATCTCAATATTCTTAGTTTCACCAACGGCTTTTCTCTTCATAACGATTATGTCGCCGCCCTCGCTCATCACGCTTTGCGGTGCAATAAACTCAAGAAAGCTCTCAAGCTCCTCGACGTCTGACGCTTCGCCGATTTTTATTGCACAGCCGTTTTTGATTTCAAGAAGCAAATCTCCCCCGTCCGTCAAAAACTGCGAACCGTCCGAAAAATCCGTGCGCTCCGACATGATAAAATCTCCGAGAACTCTCGAAAAGAGACAGCTTTTATTTTCAAATTCAACTATATCAGCAAGCTTTGCTTCTCTCAGCATAAAACTCTCCTAAAAACAAAAAGTCCGCACGCAAATGCGAACGGACCACTCTGTCTCTTTAATCAATTTGAATATTAAGGTAAATATCAGGTGAAATAAAGAATGATGTTGATGACAATAACGATTGCGAAGAAACCGATAGCAATGAACTTCGTGTATCTTGCGAGCGTAGCATCAATGGATCTTGACTTGTTCTTGGAGAGGAATGTGTCAGCACCGCCGTTAATCGCACCGAGACTTGACTGATGACCTTCCTGAAGAAGAACAACGATAATGATTGCCAGTGAGAATAAGAGAAGAATAATTCCGAATACAATCTCTAAAGCGCCCATTAGCCGTAACCTCCTATTTAAAATAAGCTTTTGCTTTTTAATACCGAATCAGGCTGTTAATCCCAATAACAGCCTAAATATAATATCATATTCACGCTATGAATGCAAGAATTAATTAATAATAAACAGAGAAATAAGCGAGAAAATGTTCTTTCATGCAATAAAAAGGACGGGCTAAGCCCGTCCGATTAATTTATCTGAGATTAGCCGATGAACTCCTTAGTGACCTTTTCGATGTTATCAGCGCAAAGTCCGAACTCCTCCAGAAGTCCGACTGCGGGACCTGAGTGACCGAATCTGTCGTATACACCGATTTTCTTTACGGGTACAGGATAGTTCTCGGAGAGAACGGAGCAAACAGCCTCGCCCAAACCGCCGATAACATTGTGCTCCTCACAGGTGATAATCTTACCTGTTTCCTTAGCAGCCTTGAGGATAATCTCCTCGTCAATAGGCTTAATTGTGTGAATATTGATAACTCTTGCGTTAATTCCCTGAGCCTTGAGAGAATCGGAAGCCTTAACAGCTTCCTGAACCAAAAGTCCTGTTGCAATGATGGTTACATCGTTTCCGTCTCTGAGCTGTACGCCCTTACCGAGCTCAAACTTGTAGTCGTCGTTGTTGTTGACCGACTCAACGGCAAGTCTTCCGAGACGGACGTAGCACGGGCCGTCAAGCTCTGCCATTGCCTTGACCGCACCGAGCATCTCGTAGTGGTCGCAAGGATTGATAACCGTCATTCCCGGGATGGATCTCATAAGTGCGATGTCCTCGAGGCACTGATGAGTTGCGCCGTCCTCACCTGTCGAAATACCTGCGTGAGAACCGGCAATCTTAACATTGAGGTGCGGATATGCTACCGAGTTTCTTACCTGCTCGAATGCTCTGCCTGCAGAGAACATTGCGAAAGAAGCCGCAAACGGAATCTTGCCGCAAGCTGCGAGACCTGCCGCAATGCCTACCATGTTGCACTCTGCGATACCGCAGTCAAAAAATCTGTCGGGATAAGCCTTTTTGAAAATGCCTGTCTTTGTTGCGGCTGCGAGGTCGGCATCAAGAACAACGATTCTGTCGTTCTCCTCAGCTATCTTAACAAGAGCCTCACCGAAGCTCTCTCTTGTTGCCTTTTTAATCATTTCTGCCATAATAACTCCTTTGAAGTTTTTGACGTCATAAAAGCTATGTCAAATACTGTATGTTTTAGTTGCTGACGAACGGTGGATGCAAACGGACTTAAGCCTCAAGCTCCTTAAGGTGAGCCTCGAGCTCTGCCATTGCTACCTCATACTGCTCCTTGTTCGGAGCGGCACCGTGCCAAGAGACATTGTTCTCCATGTAAGAAACGCCCTTGCCCTTGACTGTCTTGAGAATGATGCATGAAGGCATACCCTTAACCTCTCTTGCGTTTGTGAGAGCGGACTCGATTGCCTCGAAATTGTTTCCGTCGATTACCTGTACGTCAAAGCCGAATGAAACAAACTTTGAATCGATAGGAAGCGGACCGGCAACCTCCTCGATTGTACCGTCAATCTGAAGACCGTTCCAGTCAACGATAACAACGAGATTGTCAAGCTTCTTGTGAGAAGCAAACATTGCAGCCTCCCATACCTGACCCTCATCGATTTCACCGTCGCCGAGAAGTGTGTAAACTCTGTAGGACTTGTTATCAAGCTTTCCCGCAAGAGCCATTCCGACTGCAGCGCTGATTCCCTGACCGAGTGAACCTGAGGACATATCAACACCGGGTGTGCCCTTCATATCGGGGTGACCCTGAAGCATAGCTCCGATGTGGCGAAGCTTTTTGATTTCCTCCTTGGGGAAAAATCCTTTTTCTGCGAGGATACCGTAGTAGCCCGGTGCGCAGTGACCCTTTGAGAGAACAAATCTGTCTCTGTTCGGATCCTTAGGATTTGCGGGATCAACATTCATTTCCTTGCAATAGAGATATGTGAAAATCTCTGCCGATGAAAGTGAACCGCCCGGATGGCCGGATTTAGCCGAGTAAACTCCCTCGATTATATCCATTCTGACCTTGGTAGCCATTATCTCGAGTTGCTTCTTTTCTGATGGTGTCATGAAAAGCCTCCTGATATATTTATAAAATTAAATCTCTTCTTAACCGCAATTGCCGCAAACAATGCATAGCAATGCATTGTTATTGTATCCCTATAAAATTTAAAAGTCAACATCACACGGTCTTTTTGTCTCATTGAAATATTTATCCTTGATTTAGCGATTTATATTTAGTCAAATTTCTAAAAAAGACAAAAGGACGATCAAAAGACCGTCCTTTAAATTTGCGTGATATCAGTGATTGTTCAATTAAGAATTCTTCAAATCTTAATTAATACATTCCCATGCCGCCCATGTCACCGCCTGCCGGTGCAGTAGCTGTCTTCGGCTCCGGAATATCAGCTACGAGAGACTCTGTTGTGAGAACTGTGCTTGCAACAGAAGCTGCATTCTGAAGTGCGGAACGAGTAACCTTTGCCGGGTCAACGATACCGAGCTCAATCATATCGCCGTAAACGCCTGTGAGTGCGTTGTAGCCGTAACCGACCTGTGCCTTTGTCTTGAGCTTATCAACGATAACGCTGCCCTCGATGCCTGCGTTAGCGGCAATCTGGCGAACAGGCTCCTCAAGGCTCTTGAGAACGATCTGAGCACCTGTCTTCTCGTCACCGTCGAGAGTCTCGACATAAGCCTTAACCTCAGGGATAACATCGATGAGAGCTGTTCCGCCGCCTGCTACGATGCCTTCCTCAACAGCTGCCTTTGTAGCTGCGAGAGCGTCCTCGATTCTGAGCTTCTTCTCCTTCATCTCGACCTCTGTTGCTGCGCCGGCCTTGATAACAGCTACGCCGCCTGCGAGCTTAGCAAGTCTCTCCTGGAGCTTGTCTCTGTCGAACTCAGATGTTGTTGTCTCGATCTGAGCTCTGATCTGACCGACTCTTGCCTTGATGTCTTCCTTATTTCCTGCACCGTCGATGATGATGGTGTTGTCCTTATCAATCTTAATCTGGCGTGCACGGCCGAGCTGCTCGATTGTTGTATCCTTGAGCTCGAGACCGAGGTCGGATGTGATAACCTGACCGCCTGTGAGAGTTGCGATATCAACGAGCATCTCTTTTCTTCTGTCGCCGAATGCAGGAGCCTTGATACCTACAACTGTGAATGTACCTCTTAACTTATTGAGGATAAGGGTTGTGAGAGCCTCGCCCTCGATATCCTCAGCGATGATGAGGAGCTTTCTGCCGGACTGAACAATCTGCTCGAGAAGCGGAAGAATGTCCTGAATGGAAGAAATCTTCTTGTCTGTGATGAGGATGTAAGCGTCGTCAAGCTCTGCTACCATCTTATCGGAATCTGTTACCATGTACGGGCTGATGTATCCGCGGTCGAACTGCATACCCTCAACAACCTCGCTGTATGTCTCGGCTGTTGTCTTGTTCTCCTCAACTGTGATGATACCGTCAGCTGTAACCTTCTCCATTGCGTCTGCGATAAGATCGCCGATCTCGTCGGAAGCAGAAGAAACAGCGGCAACTCTTGCGATATCCTTGGAGCTTGCAACCTTCTTTGCGTTCTTCTTAACAGCCTCGAGAGCAACCTCTGTTGCGCCCTGAATACCCTTTCTCAAAACCATCGGGTTAGCACCTGCTGTGACGTTCTTCATACCCTCACGGATGAGAGCCTGAGCGAGAAGTGTAGCTGTTGTTGTACCGTCGCCTGCGATGTCGTTTGTCTTTGTTGCAACCTCACGGACGAGCTGTGC
Source organism: bacterium (assembly GCA_963657025.1). Classification (GTDB taxonomy): domain Bacteria; phylum Bacillota; class Clostridia; order Oscillospirales; family Acutalibacteraceae; genus SIG603. The sequence goes on from CAVKLS010000095.1 coordinate 6,307, forward strand.
GCCCATGTTCTCAAACGGATTTTCCAGCTCAACCTCTT
>CAVKLS010000096.1:0-6330 GCA_963657025.1 bacterium
GAAACGGCAAACATCGCCCTTTGCGGTTAAGATGAGCAGTCCCTTTTCGATGCACTTCTCCATGATGGTGTGAGCGTCCATTCCGTTGTTAACTTTGATACCGATGATAAGACCCTTGCCGCGTGTGTAGCTGACGTTCTTCATTTGGGAGAGCTTGTCTGCGAAGTACTCGCCCTTGCGTCTTACCGATGCGAGGAATTTTTCGTCTGAGACAGTTTTTACAATCTCGACTCCGCCTGCACAAACAACGGGGTTTCCGCCGAAGGTTGAGCCGTTATCGCTCGGAACAAAGACATCCTTGTATTTTTCGGCTACCATGCATGCGCCGATCGGAAGTCCGCCCGCAAGTCCCTTTGCGCTTGTTGCAACATCGGGAAGAATATCTGCACCCTGATATGAATAGAAATATCCCGTTCTGCCGACGCCCGTCTGAACCTCGTCCATGATGAGAAGAATGTCCTTTTCGTCACAGAGCTTTCTCACAGCCTGAAGGTACTCGGTATCCATGGGGATAACTCCGCCCTCGCCCTGAACGCCCTCAAGCATGACAGCGCAGACATCGTCTGTAATAGCGTCCTCGAGTGCCTTTATGTCATTCGCTCCGACATAGACAAAGCCTTCGGTGAGCGGCAAGAAGGTCTTGTGGAATACATCCTGACCAGTTGCAGCAAGAGTGGTGATTGTTCTGCCGTGGAAGGAATTTACAAGCGTGATAATCTTGTATGCGCCCTTGGCACTGCCGACCTTACGAGCAACCTTGATTGCGCATTCGTTAGCCTCCGCACCTGAGTTGCAGAAGAAAACTCTGGACATTCCCGATGCCTTGCAAAGCTTTTCGGCAAGCTCGGTGCAGTTGTCGTTTATGTAGTAGTTACAGACGTGCTGAACCTTGGTAAGCTGGTTTGTGACAGCCTGAACCCAGTTATCGGGGCAATATCCGAGAACATTAACTCCGATGCCTGCAGTGAAATCTATGTATTTTTTGCCGTCATAGTCCTCGGCAATGACGCCCTTGCCGCTTTTGATGGCAACGGGAGCACGACCGTAAGCATGAAGAAGATATTCTTCGTCCTGAGCCTTTAAATTATCGTATATCATTTTTAAGTCCTTTCATCTGACATAATCAGAAAAACTTGGTTTTAATAGAACATGGTGCCGATACCTTCATCGGTGAAGAGCTCGATGAGAATTGAGTGCGGCTCTCTGCCGTCTATGATGTGAGCACGGTGAACTCCGCCTCTGACGGCGTCTACACAGCAGTTGATTTTCGGAATCATACCGCCTGAGATAATGCCGTCCTTTTTAAGCTTGGCAACGTCTGCGATTTTGACAACGGGAATGAGGGTGTTCTCATCGTCCTTGTCTCTTAACAGTCCTCTTATATCGGTCATTAAAATAAGCTTGCTTGCGCCGACCTTTTCAGCGATTTTTGCGGCTGCGACGTCGGCATTGATGTTGAACATCTCGCCGTGGTAGCCTGCCGCAATGGTCGAGACAACGGGGATATAGCCCATGTCTGCGTTTGTTTTGAGAATATCGGTGTTTACTTCTCTTATCTCGCCGACAAAGCCCAGATCGTCGGAAAGCTTGTCAGCTTTGAGAAGAGATCCGTCTGTTCCGCAAAGTCCGACTGCCTTGCCGCCGTTGGACTCGATGAGCTGAACGAGGTCTTTGTTTACTTTACCCGCAAGAACCTGCTGAACTATGTCCATGGTCTCCTGGTCGGTGTATCTCATTCCGTTGACGAACTTGGATTCCTTGTTGATTTTTTTGAGCATGGAGTTAATCTCGGGGCCGCCGCCGTGAACCAGAATAACATTGATTCCGACTGTCTGCATAAGGATTATATCCTTGATGACGGCGTCCTTGAGCTCCTCGTTGATCATGGCATTTCCGCCGTATTTAACAACGATGGTTTCGCCTGTATATTTCTTGATGTAGGGAAGAGCCTGAACCAAAATATGAGCTCTGTCCGAATTTGTGATGCTTGAATTCATTTTTACCCTCGCCGCTTTTAGCTTCTGTATTCTCCGTTTATCTTGACGTAATCGTAAGTGAGGTCACAGCCGAATGCCGTTGCCTCTTCGTTTCCCTCGTGCATATCGACATAAACGGTGACTTCGTCTTCTTTCATGATTTTGAGTGCATAGTCCTCGTCAAAATCAAGCGGAACACCGTGATCGAATACCTCGAGTCTGCCTGATTTGCTCTCGTAGAAGAGCTCGACATCCTCCTGATTGAACTGTGCGCCCGAATATCCCATGGCACAGAGGAATCTTCCGAAGTTTGCGTCACAGCCGAAAATAGCCGCCTTGGAGAGGTTTGAACCAACAATGCTTCTTGCAAGGGTTCTTGCGTCGTCCTTTGTCTTGGCGTTAACGACGTGAGCCTCGAAAAGCTTGGTTGCGCCCTCGCCGTCGCTTGCCATTCTTCTTGCAAGGTAACGGCAAACGGTGAAGAGTGCCTCGTAGAATTTATCGTAGCTTTCGCCCTCGCCAACTATTTCTTCATTCTCTGCAAGACCGTTAGCCATGAAGAGAAGAGTATCGTTGGTTGAAGTGTCACCGTCAACGGTAATCATATTGAAGGTGTCCTTGATTACGGCTGAAAGAGCTTTCTGAGCCATTTCCTTGCTGATTGCAACGTCGCTTGTGATGAAGCCGAGCATGGTGCACATGTTCGGGTGAATCATTCCCGAGCCCTTGCTCATGCCGCCGAGAGTGACCTTTTTTCCGTCAAGCTCGAATGTAACCGCATATTCCTTGTTGACGGTATCTGTTGTCATGATTGCGCGAGAAGCCGCTGTGCCTGCCTCAAGTGAGCTGTCGAGAGACTTTGACATCATGTTGACGCCGTTCACAAGCTTTTCGACGGGAAGCTGCATTCCGATAACGCCGGTTGACGCAACGGCAACGCCCGAATATGGGACGCCCAAAGCGTTTTCGACTGCCTTTGCGGTAGCCTCACAGGCATCGAAGCCCTCCTTGCCCGTGCAAGCGTTTGCAATACCGGAGTTTACGACTACGGCATGCATGGTCTCGCCCGATTTGACAATCTGCATATCCCACTGAACGCAAGCGGCTTTGACTACGTTTGATGTGAAAGTTCCAGCGCTTACGCACGGCTTTTCCGAATAAACCATAGCCATGTCGGTTCTGCCGACATATTTTATATTTGCCTCACAGCTTGAAGCCGAGAAGCCTGATGCGGCTGTTACGCCGCCTTTGATAATTTCCATTTTAAACTCTCTTTCTCTGACCGAAAACTTAATCAGAATGCCGGCGGAACAAAATCGAGTCCTGTTTTTTCGTCGAGACCGAAGATTATGTTCATGTTCTGTACAGCCTGACCTGCCGCACCCTTAACCATATTGTCGATTGCGCTGATTGCGATGAAAAGGCGGTTTTCCCAGTCGAAGAAGAGGGAAACGTCACAGCAGTTTGTGTACTTTATATTGTGAATGTCGGCACACTTTCCCTTTGGAAGAAGTCTGACGAAAAATTCGTTGTCATAAGCCTCGTGATAAGCATTCCAGAACATTTCCTCGGTTACGTTCTCGTTCATCTTTGCATAGCATGTTGCGAGAATTCCGCGGTTGACGGGGAGCAGATGGGGAACAAAGGTGACCTTGACGTCCTCGCCTGTGACCTTGGAAAGAGTCTGATTAATTTCGGGGCCGTGGCGGTGGTTGGCGACCTTATATGCATAGAATCCCTCGTTGAGGTCGGGATAATGGTTTCCCTGAGTCGGCTTTCTGCCCGCACCCGTGACGCCCGATTTGCAGTCGGCAATGATTCCCTCATGGCTTATGAGACCAGCCTTGAGAGCCGGAACAAGGGCAAGCGGAACTGCCGTTGTGTAACAGCCCGGGTTCGCTACGATTGTCTTTCCCTTGATATATTCTCTGAAAAGCTCGGGAAGACCGTAAACTGCCTTTTCGTGAAGCGCTTTGTCGGTGAAGCTTGGGCCGTACCATTTTTTATAGACCTCCTCGTCCTTGAGACGGAAGTCTGCGCCGAAATCTATGAATTTCTTTCCTGCCTTGTCGCATTTTGCGGCTAATTCCTGAGAAAGACCGTGCGGAAGAGCGGCAAAAACGACATCACTCTTCTCGACAACCTCGTCCTCGCCGACGAGAATGTTATCAAGTCTTTCACGGTATGCCGGGTAAACATCGCTCAGAGCCTGACCCTCGAAGCTGACGGAACTGACAGCGACGAGCTCAGCCTCGGGATGAGAATAGATTATTCTGCAAAGCTCTGCACCTGCGTAGCCGGTAGCACCGACAACGCCAACCTTAATTTTAGACATTCTTTTCTCTCCTCTGTATGTACGGAAAATGTATGAAAATTTATTTTACTGTTTGAAATTAATCGTTTTAATCGTTCACAAGAGATTTGACTCTCTTTGCCTGAGCGACAACATTGCTCGGAGCGGGGCCGCCGAGAACGGTTCTGTCGTTTACGCACTTCTCGAGGTTGATAGCCGTGTAAACACCGTCGTCAAATTCGGGGCAAATCTTCTTGTACTCCTCAAGCGGCAAATCCTCGAGAGTTGTTCCCTTTTCGATGCAAAGTGCGACAAGCTCGCCTGTGATTTTGTAAGCGTCTCTGAACGGTACGCCCTTGTTGGCTACGAGGTAATCGGCACAGTCGGTAGCGTTGATAAATCCGCCTGCAGCAGCTTTTCTCATGTTAGCCTTGATGACGGTCATGGTTTTGACCATGGGGATGAGTGGAGTGAGGCAAAGCTTGAGGGTGTCGACTGCGTCGAAGACAGCCTCCTTGTCCTCCTGCATATCCTTGTTGTAGGCAAGCGGAAGTCCCTTCATCATGGTGAGAAGTCCCATCAAATCACCGAAAACTCTGCCGCTCTTGCCACGGATGAGCTCTGCCAGATCGGGGTTTTTCTTCTGCGGCATGATGCTCGAGCCTGTTGAGAATGCATCGTCAAGCTCGATAAACTTGAATTCCCATGAGCACCAGAGAACAAGCTCCTCACAAAATCTTGAGAGGTGAACCATGGTGAGTGATGACGCAAAAGCAAGCTCTGCGCAGAAATCTCTGTCGGAAACACCGTCGAGGCTGTTCTGAGTTGGACCCTTGAAGCCGAGAAGCGATGCGGTCAATTCTCTGTCGAGCGGGTAGGTTGTGCCTGCAAGTGCGCCTGAGCCTAAAGGACAATAATCCATTCTGTCTTTTGCGTCCTTGAAGCGGTCGATGTCACGAAGGAGCATCTCGCAGTAAGCAAGAAGATGGTGACCGAAGGTTACGGGCTGTGCTCGCTGCATGTGAGTGTAGCCGGGCATTACTGTGTCGGAATATTCCTCTGCCTTGTCGGCAAGCATGGAAACAAGCTCCTTAAGCTGAGATACGATTGTGTCAATCTCGGGCTTTAATGTGAGACGGATGTCGAGTGCGACCTGATCGTTTCTCGATCTTGCGGTGTGAAGTCTCTTGCCTGTCTGACCGATTCTTGCCGTGAGTTCGCCCTCGATGAAGGTGTGAATATCCTCAGCGTCGGGATCAATGGTGAGCGCACCGCTTATGATATCCTCTCTTATTTTCTTGAGCTCGGCAACGATTTTCTCGCTCTCCGATTCCTCGATGATTCCCTGCTTTCCGAGCATGGTTGCGTGGGCAATACTGCCCTCTATGTCCTCCTTGAACATTCTTGAGTCGAATGCTATCGAGGAATTAAAGTCGTTAGTTTCGGGTGCTGCTTCCTTTGAGAAGCGACCTTTCCAAAGCTTCATGCGGTTCTCCTTGCTGTATGATAGTTTGATTGATTAAGTTCTGACAATAGTAAAATGAATGACGGGCATACGATGAAATATGCCCGTCAATAAGTTCTTTTTAGGAATTATTCCTTTATAAGGCCCTTCTTGCCGGCAACCTTTACCGGGAGACCGAAGAGGTTGATGAATCCTGCTGCGTCAGCCTGGTTGTAAACCTCATCCTCGTCGAATGTTGCGATTTCCTCGTCGTAGAGTGAGTATGGGCTTGTTACGCCTGCATCAATGATGTTGCCCTTGTAGAGCTTGAGCTTAACATCACCTGTAACTGTCTCCTGAGTTGAGTTAACAAAAGCTGTGAGTGCACTTCTGAGAGGAGTGAACCACTGTCCGAAATAGACAAGCTCTGCAAACTTCAAGCCGACCTGCTGCTTGTAGTGGAATGTGTCTCTGTCAAGGCAGATCTCCTCAAGCTTGTTGTGTGCGTGATAGAGGATTGCTCCGCCGGGAGTCTCGTAAACGCCACGGCTCTTCATGCCGACAAGTCCGTTCTCTACGATGTCTGCAAGACCGATGCCGTTCTTGCCGCCGATCTC
>CAVKLS010000097.1:0-6301 GCA_963657025.1 bacterium
GCACCTGTAGTCTGAACATCTACAGCAACTTCTGCTACATCATTTGAAGCTGTGGAAATAGCACTTGCACTGCTGGAGATTGTTGCAGCGTAATTTGTAAGATTATCAGCATTTAATACAACGTTGTTAGCTGAGTTAGATATACTTACACCGCTGTTGTAAATTATATCTGCGATATTTCTGATTGACTGAGCTGTAGCTGAATCACCGCTAGCTTCAATATTATATGCAATACTGTAAAGATTGTCGTACTGGCTTGTTACTGTTGCAGCTACATCTGCGATATTGTTAGCATCAGTTTTAACCGAACTGCTCATGCTGTTTGCTGCATCTGTAAGCTGTGTGGAATAGCCAGTAATACTCATTGAAGCGCTGTTAATATTATTAGCGTCCTGAGAAAGAGAGGTGCCTGCTTCACCTACGGATGAAAGATTGTTCTTTATGCTGTTTGCATAAGGCTCAAGGTTGCCAAGTGTGCTGTTAACAGTACTTACACCTGATTTAATGTTTTCTAGACCTGAGGAAAGCTGTGAGCTTGAAGAAGCAAGTGTTTCTACGCTCTTTCCAAGACCACTGTCTCCACCGGCAGCTGTGCTGAGTGCATTAAGACCTGCATAAACCTTATCTGCACCGTTTAAAAGGCTCTCGGTAGCACTTACCAATGACGGATTAGTCTCAGAACCTACGCTGACCGCATTGTTAAGAGAAGCTACACCGCTGTTAAGCTTGCTGAGAGCATCTTTAAGATCCTTAGAACCGTCATAAGCACTAAGAACTGCTGCTGAGTAATCAGCGATACCGCTCTTATAATCCTCTGCACCCTTCTTAAGTGTAGCCGCACCGCTTGTCAACTGAGCAGAGCCCTGATAAGCTGTGAGGATACCTGATGTGTAGTCTGCGATACCGCTCTTGAGTGTAGCTGTACCTGTCTTAAGTGTAGCCGCACCGTCTGTTAACTGAGCAGAACCCTGATAAGCTGTGAGGATACCTGATGTGTAGTCTGCGATACCGCTCTGAAGTGTTGCTGTACCGTCCTTGAGTGTAGCCGCTCCGCTTGTCAACTGAGCAGAGCCCTGATAAGCTGTGAGAATACCTGCTGTGTAATCTGCGATACCGCTCTGGAGTGTGCCTGCACCTGAATCGAGGCTCTGAGCACCGCTGTCAAGCTCTGTTACACCTGACATAAGTGTGCCGTTAACGCTTTCGTTAAGAGTGCTTGCGCCGTCCTTGAGTGTGTTAGCACCCTCGTCAAGCTCGTCAGCGCCCTCGCTGAGCTGCTTTGAACCGTCGATAAGCTTATCTGTAGCCTCTGTGAGGTCGTCAAGCTTATCCTCAATCTCGTCAAGTGTTGAGTTATCGTCAACATCGAGGTCTGCGAAGAACTCACTTGTTGCGACTGAACCGGAAAGGCTCATCTCGAAATTAGTAGCGTCAAGCTCAATCTTAACGCTTGTCGGAATCTCGGGAACATCTACGTCTGCGTCATCAGTAGAGAAATCGTCGAGACCGAGGCTCTCGGAAAGTCCCGGGAAGCCGTAGCCGACTACAACACTTCTGTCACCATCGTTGATGATCTTGCCGTTGTCGACCTCGAGGTTAGAAACCTTCTCGTTGTCGAAGATGAAGCCGGAAGCTACGAGATAAGGAACATACATGTCTCTCTTCTTGTCGCCGACCTTAACGGACTGCTTTGTGTTGTTTGAATATTTAACGTCAATCTCGATGTGACCTGTTGCACCTGCAAGTTCATCTGCAGAAACGGTCTTTCCGTCGAGCTTATATGTGATTGAAATTCCTACAGGAAGCTCCTTTGTGGAAGTACCCTTGTAGTAAACGTCCTCACCGTTTGTTGTCCATGTGAGTGATGAGCCCGAGCCGCTGCTTGTGGAATCACCCTTGACAACCTCGATGTCGCTGAGGTCTGAGGAGTCTGATAAAGAAGCCTTGTTCAAAAGGTTCTCGAGCCAGACGGAAACAATTGTCTCCTTTGCGCTGCCGTCAGCATTTTCGACAACGTAAACTGTCTCGGTTTTCTTTGCGTCTGCCTCCGCTGCGAAAGCTCCGACGGAGCCTGCGGAAGCCAACATTGATAAGCTAAGCAAAACTGCTATTGCTTTTTTTGCTGATTTAGCTGTTTTCAATTGAAGCTACCTCCTTGCTTTTTTCTATTGCTTTTTTCATTCCGAATGTTGTATGTACAATTATTTTATCAAACAGATAAAGAAGTGACGGAAGAATTAAGAGAACAACTACCATGCTTATGATAGCACCGCGAGCCATGAGGCTGCAAAGTGAACCGATAAGGTCGACGTCGGAGTAAAGACCGACACCGAAGGTCGAAGCGAAGAATCCAAGTGCCGAAACCATGATTGACTGTGCACTTGTCTTGAGGGCAATTGTGATTGCCGCCTTCTTGTCGTTGCCGCTCTCTCGCTCTGAGATGTATCTGTTGGTCATGAGGATAGCGTAGTCAACCGTTGCACCGAGCTGAATGGTACTTACGACGATTGATGCGATAAACGCAAGCTTTGTTCCCGTGAATGCCGGAATACCGAGGTTGATGAAAATCGAGAACTCGATAACGGCTACAAGGATAATCGGAAGAGAAATCGACTTAAGAACGAATGCAATGATGATAAAGACAAGTACGATACTTACCGCACTGACGACCGCGAAGTCGTGGTCTGTTATTGTGATAAGGTCTTTGGTACCCGGAGCCTCACCGATAAGCATTGAGTTCTCATCGTACTTCTTTGCGATTGTCTCAAGCTCTGTAATCTGGTTGTTAACCTCGTCACTTGCCGTCTCATACTCTGAGCCGATAAGCATAAGCTTGTGACTTCCGCTGTCGAGCATTGACTTAACCTCGTCGGGGAGCATCTCCTCGGGAACGAGTGAGCCGAGCATGTTGTCTGTTCCGAGAACAAAGGAAACACCGTCGACATTCTCCATTTCCTTGGACATAGATCTGATGTCTGTAGCTGTTGTCGAGGAATCAAGAAGAAGCATATGAGCCGAGCCGAGACCGAAGTCTGAGCTTATCTCTGCGTTAGCCTGAACGCTGTCGAGCGTATCGGGGAGTGAGGAGTCAAGCTTGTAGTAGACGCCTGTATGATTGTATCCCCAGAATGCGGGAATAAGAATGATTACGAAAAGAATTGCAAATACGACGTGGGACTTGATAACCTTGTCGCAAAGCTTGTCGAACGAAGGAAGAAGGCTCTTGTGAGTTGTCTTTCTGATTGCCTTCTCAAAGGTAAGGATAAATGCCGGGAGAATTGTAGTACAGGAGATAACTCCGAGAACAACGCCCTTAGCAAGAACGATACCCATATCAAGACCGAGTGTGAAGCTCATAAAGCAAAGTGCTATGAAGCCCGCAACCGTTGTAAGTGAAGAACCGACGACGCTTGAGAATGTCTTTGCGATAGCTACTGCCATAGCCTCGTTCTTGTCGCCGTAATTTTCCATTTCCTCTGTGAACGAATGCCACAGGAAGATGGAGTAGTCCATTGTAACGGCAAGCTGAAGAACCGCCGCCAAAGCCTGAGTGATGTAAGAAATCTCTCCGAGAACTATGTTAGAGCCGAGGTTGTAGATAATTGCCATTCCTATGCTCAACAGGAAGAATACGGGGAGAAGCGGAGAATCCATTGTAATCGCCAGAACAATGGCACAAAGAACAACCGCTATGATAACATATACCGGCTCTTCTTTCTCACAAAGATCTCTTGTGTCTGCAATGATAGCAGACATACTTCCGACCAGTGCGTTCTTTTCGCAAATGTTTCTGATGGAAGCAATTGCCTCAAGAGTCAAATCGGAAGATGTACCCTCTGAGAAGAATATTACGACAAGCTCGCTATCGCCCTTTTGGAACTTAGCCTTGAGATCGTCGGAAATTAACTCTTCGGGAATCTTGGTGCCGACAAGTGAGGAATAAGAGATAACGTCTGCAACGCCGTCAACCTCGCTTATTTCATCACACATTTTCTTTGTACTCTCAGTACTCATGCCGTTTACCACGACCATCGAGAAGCCGCCTTTTCCGAACTCGTCAATGAGGATATCCTGACCCTTCATTGTATCGATGTCGTCCGGAAGATATGTTAAAATATCATAGTTGACTCTCGTGGAAAGATAACCGAACACCGAGGGTATCATCAGCAGTATCGCTATTATAAGGACAAGGCCCTTATGCTTTGCGATAAAGCGACCGAACTTTACCATTTATGTCATTCCTTTCGAATATGATATAGAATTAAAAACATAATATTTGACTATCAGTCATTTTCCGTTATGTATTATAGTTGTTTAATGACCGATAGTCAAGTTTAAATGACCAAAAGTCATAATTTTTTTACAATCTCTTGAAATTTGACCAAATAGGCTTTATAATCTTAGTGAAATTAATAGCAAACTATGTGTACAGTATCTGTTAAATAGGTAATATATTATTAGGAAAGTAAAAACTTAGGAGTGAAAACACTATGGGCAAAGCCACCGCAAACAAACAGCTTAAATTCACCTCCCTTTTGGAAGCGGCATTTGAGCTCTTCAGCGAAAAGGGCGTCGGTGACACCTCCATTTCTGACATTACCTCACGCTCGGGCGTGGCAAAAGGAACATTCTATCTCTATTTTAAGGATAAGTTCGACATAAGAAACAAGCTCATCATGTATGAGTCGGGAAAAATCTTCAAGGTTGCCTACGAGAGAATGCAGGAAGAGGACATCCCCGATTTGAGCGATAAGCTCATCTTTTTTATAGATAAGATACTCGACCAGCTGTCAGAAAATCCAAAGCTTGTATCTTTGATCTCAAAGAATCTGAGCTGGGCTATACTAAAGAAAGAAATCGAGCGCCCCGTTTATACCGATGTTTTCGATATTTCGGGAGCATTCAAGAACCTCACAAACGAATGCGGAATAAGCGAGCACGACTCGGAGATTATGCTCTATCTGATACTCGAGTTTGTAGGCTCAACCTGCTACAGTTCCATTTTGAACAGTGACCCGTGTCCGATTGATGAGCTGAAGCCTTATATCTACAGAACAATAAGAGGTATAATCACCGATACCATAAACAGCTCTAAAGAGCCCGTCACAATCGGTGAAACGGAAGAATCAAATATCGAAGAAGCAGACGAAGCATCGGCAGAATAAGCCGATGCTCTTCTTTTACCACACAAAAAAGAGTGCCCGAAAGCACTCTTTTCTTTTTAAGATATTAGATTTTTACTCTTGAAATCACTTTACATTCTCACGAACATACTTAGCGTCGTCAGCCAAGCACTGATCGTGCTCGTCATAGAACTTTTCTCTCTCGACAACCCAGAAAGCCTCGAAATCCTGCTCATCAAGTGCGTTCTTAATCTCCTGCCAATTCATGTTGGATTCGGGAGCACCCATCTTGCACTGCGGCTCTGTTCTCGGGTCTGTGCCTGCCATCATAGCCTTGAAGTTCTCGAGAATCTCGAGCTTCTTCTCCATCGGCATGTTCTTGACGTCGCCGAAAGGTCCACCCTTAGGTCTGTCCTCGAGAGCCTTTGCGGACTCCGGCTGAGGTCCTGGGCCGTTAACCTTGCAGTTCTCCTTTACGTGGATAGCGCAAATTCTGTTCTTATACTTTCTGATGAAGTACGGAGGATACATTCCGCCGAACTGTGCCCAGCCGCAATCAAGCTGGATATAGCACTTTGAGGAATTATCAAGAAGATGCTCCTCAAGAGTCTTGCCCTGGTCAAAATAGAATTCCTTCTCGTGGTTGTGGTAGCCTATCTTAATTCCGTAAGGCTCTGCCATCTCTGCCCACTCATCAAGCTGCTTTGCAACGGCGATTGCTTCTTCCTTGCAGTTGAAGGATGTTCCCGCCCAAATAACAGCTTTTCCGCCGAGAGCAGCCATTTTCTTGACTATCTCCTCACTCGGCTCTGCGTGTACGCTTGTTACATAAAGACCTGTCTCGTCAAGCCACTTTTTGATGTCCTCTACGTCATTATCGAGATCGACCGGGAGAAGCTCGACAAAATCAAATCCGAGGCTCTTAGCCTTCTTGAATTTCTCTAAAAGCGACGGACCCATTCCGAGATAAGACTCTATTCCGCCGAAAGAATATGTACCAATACCAACCTGCATTATAGTTTCCTCCACAAAATTTATCAATACTTAACAAACCTATTGTTTGTCTTTAACAAAACTCTAACATATCGGCTAATTAATTGCAAGTGATATAATTATTTTCTATGTTTAGAACAAAGTCGGGTTTTGTTTTTTGTGAATGATTACCATAGTATTTATTA
>CAVKLS010000098.1:0-6265 GCA_963657025.1 bacterium
ACCATTCTTGCGAGGTTGCAAAGGCTGCAAAGCGTCTGGCGAAGAAATACGGGGCTGACCCCGACAAGGCCGAGATTGCGGGAATACTTCATGACATTATGAAGGACACACCAAAGGACGAACAGTTGAAAATTATGAATCGCTTTGGTATAATACTAAACGATATTGAGGCGGTAACCCCGAATCTGTGGCATCAGATAAGCGGTGCGGCGTATGTCGAGCATGAGCTCGATATAACAGACCCCGAAATTGTCAGTCCCATAAGGTGGCACACAAGCGGAAAAAAGGACATGACACTCATGGAAAAGGTTGTTTTCATAGCCGATTTCATTTCCGATGACCGTGACTACAAGGGCGTGGACAAAATGAGGGCGATAGCAAAGGAAAGCCTTGACAAAGCAATAATCGAGGGCTTATCCTTTACGATAAGTGAGCTTGCGCAAAACGAAAAAGCCATAGTCTCAGATACATTTGACGCATATAATGACGCAGTGATGAGCGTTATGAGAGGTAAATATATATGACACCTATTGAAATTGCAACAAAAGCGGCATTGCTGCTTGATGATAAAAAGGCACAGAACATCAAGGTGATTAAGGTAGAAGAAATTTCTTCTCTTTGCGATTACTTTGTAGTTGCCAGCGGTACAAGCTCAACTCAGGTTCAGGCTCTTGCCGACAATGTCGAGGAAAAGCTGAAAACAGAGGGAGTTGCACCGTATGCAGTCGAGGGATACCGTTCCAACGGCTGGATTTTGCTTGATTACGGAACCGTTCTGGTTCACGTATTCACAACAGACGCACGTGATTATTATGATCTTGACCATCTCTGGAGCGACGGAGTTGAGATAGAGATTGATTATAAAACAGAATAATTCTCTGAAAGGAATGAAGTAAATTGAAGTATAACCATAAGGTTGTAGAGCCAAAATGGCAAAAGGTGTGGGAAGATCAGGGCGTTTTCCATGCCGAGGAGTCCTCAGACAAGGAAAAATTTTATGCTCTTATCGAGTTCCCGTATCCGTCCGGACAGGGACTTCACGTAGGTCATCCTAGACCGTACACCGCTCTTGATGTTATCGCAAGAAAGAGAAGAATGCAGAACTATAATGTTCTCTATCCGATAGGATGGGACGCATTCGGACTTCCGACAGAGAATTACGCTATCAAAAACCACGTTCACCCTGCCGATGTTACCGCAAAGAATGTTGCAAGATTCAAGCAGCAGATTCAGTCTTTGGGTATTTCATTCGACTGGAGCCGTGAGATAAACACAACTGATCCGAAGTACTACAAGTGGACACAGTGGATTTTCCTTCAGCTTTTCAAGCACGGTCTTGCTTATAAGAAGGAAATGAACGTTAACTGGTGTACCTCATGTAAGTGTGTTCTTGCAAACGAAGAGGTAGTAAACGGAGTTTGCGAGAGATGCGGCAGTGAGGTTATTCATAAGGATAAGTCTCAGTGGATGCTCAAAATCACAGAGTATGCTCAGAAGCTTATCGATGATCTTGACCTTGTAGATTATCCCGAGAGAGTTAAGGCACAGCAGAAGAACTGGATCGGAAGAAGCGAGGGCGCAGAGGTTGACTTTAAGACAACTGAAGGCGATACCTTAACTGTTTACACAACAAGACCCGATACACTTTTCGGCGCTACATATATGGTTATCTCACCTGAGCATCCTTATATCGAGAAGTGGGCTGATGTTCTCGGAAATATCGACGAAATCAGAGCTTATCAGGCTGAGGCTGCAAAGAAGTCCGATTTCGAGCGTACCGAGGTTGCTAAGGATAAGACAGGCGTCAAGCTTGACGGCGTAAAGGCTGTAAATCCGCTCACAGGCAAGGAAATTCCGATTTTCATTTCCGACTATGTTCTTGTTTCCTACGGCACAGGTGCAATCATGGCTGTTCCCGCACACGACACACGTGACTGGGAGTTTGCAAAGAAGTTTGACCTTCCGATTGTCGAGGTTGTTAAGGGCGGCGAGGATGTCAACAAAGAGGCATTCACAGACTGCGCAACAGGCGTAATGGTTAATTCAGGCTTCCTTGACGGACTTTCCGTTGAAGAGGCAAAGGTTGAAATAAAGAAGTATCTCGAGGAGAAGGGCATAGGCAAGGCAAAGGTTAACTTCAAGCTCAGAGACTGGGTTTTCTCACGTCAGAGATATTGGGGCGAGCCGATTCCGATTGTCATTTGCGACAAGTGCGGATATGTTCCCGTTGACGAGAAGGAGCTTCCGCTCGTTCTTCCTAAGGTTGATTCCTACGAGCCGACAGATAACGGTGAGTCTCCGCTTGCAGCTATGACCGATTGGGTAAACACAACTTGTCCTTGCTGCGGCGGTCCCGCAAAGAGAGAGACAGACACCATGCCGCAGTGGGCAGGTTCTTCATGGTATTTCCTCCGTTATATGGATCCGCACAATGATGACGCATTCGCTTCCAAGGATGCTCTCAAGTACTGGTCACCTGTTAACTGGTATAACGGCGGAATGGAGCACACAACACTTCACCTTCTTTACAGCCGTTTCTGGCATAAGTTCCTTTATGACATCGGCGAGGTTCCGACAAAGGAGCCTTACATGAAGAGAACAAGCCACGGTATGATTCTCGGCGAGGACGGTCAGAAGATGTCCAAGTCCAGAGGAAATGTTGTCAATCCTGATGAGATGGTCGACATTTACGGCGCTGATACACTGAGACTTTATGAGATGTTCATCGGTGACTTTGAGAAAGCTGCTCCGTGGAGCACAAGCGGAATCAAGGGATGCCGCAGACTCGTTGACCGTTACTGGAATCTCCAGGATATTCTTGTTGACGGTGATGATTACAGTCCTGAGCTCGAGTCTTCGTTCCACAAGGCTATCAAGAAGGTAAACGATGACTGCGAGAACCTCAAGTTCAATACAGCTATCGCTACACTCATGGCTCTCATCAATGAGATTACCGCTAAGGGCTCGATTACAAGAAAAGAGCTTGCAACATACACAATTCTTCTCAATATCTTTGCTCCGCACATCACCGAAGAGGTATGGGCTCAGAACAAGCTCGGCGAGGGTCTTGTCTGCGCACAGAACTGGCCAAGCTATGACGAGAGCAAGTGTGTCGATTCCACTGTTGAGATTGTTGTTCAGGTAAACGGCAGAATCAAGGCAAAGCTTGTCATTCCCGTAAATGCCGATAAGGACGCTGTTCTCACAATGGCTAAGGAAGAGGAGAAGGTAGCTTCCGAGATTGCGGGCAAGAACCTCATCAAGGAAATCTATGTTCCGGGCAAGCTTGTCAACATCGTTGCTAAGTAAGCTATAAATGTTAAAAAAAAGTAAATTTTCAGGCAGTTTTTCGGAACTGCCTGTTTTTTATGGAAATCTCTGAATATTTGTGTTATTATACTGAAGTTAAAATATCTAAATTATGCTTTGAAATCCAAAGAAAGGAATGGTAGAATGCAGTATTGCAAAAAATGCAGACATCTGACCGAGGATAACCGCACAAGCTGCTCAAACTGCAAGAGGTCAAGGGGGATTCGGCCTGTTCAGGACAATGATTTGATTTATCTGATGACTTGTCATAAATACGAGGCGGAAGAAATTGATGCGCTGTTTGAAGAAAACGGTATCAAGCACACTCTCGAGAATTTCGATCTCGGTATTGCTCAAAGTCCGTTTGACGCGAGAACCTTGAAGGACGATCAGAACATTTTTGTCGAATACGGAGATATTAATGCGGCAAACGCATTGCTCAGTAAATATGAGGAAGAGGTAAAGGAAGAGCCGATACCGGACACCATGCCGAGAAGAAAGAGGCTGGCACTGGACGTAATCGCAATTCTTGCGTTTATGCTGCTTGTCACTTTGGTTGTTTTGGCTTCCGATTATGTCGCTAACGGTCTTGTTAATCTATTTCGCGGAAAAAATAACGCGATGATATATAATTTATTTGAGAAGGGAAATTTATTATGGCACAGTATCTTATAAACCTGTTCGGAAACACTATTCCGTCATGGCTTACGATTTTTATTCTGTCACTCATTCCTACAATTGAGCTTCGCGGCGGTGTTCTTGCGGCAAAGGCTTTGTCCGTCCCGATGATTAACGCTTCGATTATCTGCCTTATCGGCACACTTCTTCCGATTCCGTTCATTCTTCTCTTTATCGAGAAAATTATGAAGTGGCTCGAGAAGACTAGATTTTCGGGAATTGTTGATTTTCTCAACAAGAAGGTAGAGAAGAACAAGGAGAAAATTCAGAAGTACGAGATGTTCGGTCTTATGATTTTCGTTGCAATTCCGCTTCCAGGAACAGGTGCTTGGACGGGTGCGCTTGTTGCGTCTGTTCTCAAGATGAATTTTAAGTATTCTATGCTTTCCATTGCACTGGGTTCGCTTATTGCAGACGCTATCATGCTTCTCGTATCCTACGGCGCACTCGGACTTATTTTCTGATGTATGATATAATAATAGTCGGCACAGGTGCTTCGGGTTTAGCCTGTGCCGCTCGAATTTTAAAGAGCTGTGAATCAAAGCCTAATATGCTTATTCTCGATGCCAACAAAAAAGCGGGAAGAAAGCTTTTGGCAACGGGAAACGGCAGATGTAATCTCACCAATGAAAATATGTCTTTGGAGCATTACCACGGAGACACGGATAAGCTGTCTTTCCTTATGGACGAATATTCTCATAAGGCACTTGAGTTTTTCGAGGACTTGGGACTTCTCACGAGTGCCGACAACGAGGGAAGAGTTTATCCTTACAGCAAACAGGCAACGTCGGTTCTGAATGTGCTGATGAATGCAGTAGGTTGTGAAATCAGATACGAATCAGCCGTAAAATCGATTAAGAAAAATAAGAACAGCTTTAACCTTGCACTTGAAAACGGCGAAACCCTTGAATGCAGAATTTTGGTAATTGCGGGCGGCGGTGCGGCTTCACCTAAATTATCCGCATCAAAAAGCTGCTATGGGCTTTGCAAAAGCTTGGGTCACAGCGTGACGGATTTGTACCCGTCTCTTGTTCCGATGAAATGCGAGGACGCCTTTTTGAGAAAGCTTGTCGGAGTGAGATGCCGTGCCGAGGTCAGCTTGATGAATGGAAAAAATCCGCTTAAATCGGAAATCGGAGAACTGCAGATAGCCGACAAGGCAATTTCGGGAATTTGTATATTCAATCTCTCTGTTTTGGCGGCTGAGCATTACTCTGAAAATCCGAACAAACAGGCTAATCTCAGTGTCAAAATCGATTTTATGCCCGACTATCCGTTTGCGCAGTGCATGGATATTATCCGTCGTGCGGCAAGCTTAAATGCAAGGCTTCCGATTTCGTCACTGTTTGACGGAATTCTTAATAATAAGGTAGGGCTTGCCTTGCTTCAGAAAGCGGGACTGAATCTGAATGATAATTGCGATAAGCTGTCAGGTAAAAGCGTGTTTGCGCTCGCTTCACTCGTGAAAGGACTCACGCTTCCGATTTCGGGCTTGAAGAGCTTTGACGACGCTCAGGTTACCGCCGGTGGTATTCCGCTTAAAGAGATAAATCCGCACACTATGGAATCCGCCAAGTGCAAGAATCTATATCTTTGCGGTGAAATTTTAAATATACACGGTGACTGCGGCGGCTATAATCTGCATTTTGCGTGGATGAGTGCACTTTGTGCGGCTGATGCCGTTTGTGGTAAATTAGGTAAAAATGATAAGAATAAGTAATGTTAAGCTTCCTCTTGATTATAAGGAGGAAGATCTTCTGAAAATAATATGCCAAAAGCTGAAGCTTGATAAGACTTCTGTTACGGCGAGTCACATTTTCAAAAAATCTGTGGATGCGAGAGATAAAAGCAACATCTCTTATGTGCTCACACTTGATATAGAAGTGAATGTGAACGAAAGCAAGCTTTTGAAGAAAAACTCCAAGCTGAGCTTGTCAAATGTTCCGCATTACGTGATGCCGACAAAAAAGAACTTCTCTAAGCGACCGCTTGTTGTCGGTTTCGGCCCTGCAGGAATGTTTGCGGCTCTCATTCTGGCTGAGGCTGGAGCAAAGCCGACAGTGGTCGAGCGTGGAGAATGCGTTGAGGAGCGAGAGAAATCCGTCAATATGTTCTGGCAGAACAGAATCCTTGACGAGAACTCCAATATTCAGTTCGGAGAGGGCGGCGCCGGCACGTTTTCGGACGGAAAGCTGAACACGGGAATCAAAGACCCGAGAATCAGAATGGTTCTTGAGACTTTTGTAAAATACGGCGCTCCCGAGGAAATACTATATGA
>CAVKLS010000099.1:0-6256 GCA_963657025.1 bacterium
GTTCTTGTCTGCACATAATATGTAGTCTTTCTCGAAAGACCCGAAACCTTGATACTTGATGAAGTATTGCCCGAAACCGTCTTATAGCCTGATTTTGACATATTTCCGCTCTTGGAGTATCTGATTTGATAACCGCTTGTCTGAGTCTTCTGAGTGTTCAGGTATACCCTGAAGCCACCCGAGTAACCTGTCATTTTCTTTATGGTCGTGCTCTTGGGAACAATGTTAAATGTAAGGTATGTTGTTCCCTTGTAATTTCCCTTGAAGGTAACCTTAACTGTGTATCTTCCGACATTCACACGCTTTGACGGATAAGTTACCGTGTAATCCGTGCCATTCTTTAGCACTGTGCCGTTGCTGTTTTTGACAGTTACGGTCGGAGTTTTAGCAGAACCGCTATAAACCGTGCTCGTGTATCCGATTTTGATATTATTAGCTTTATAGATAGTTGTTGTTTTTGAAACATAACCGCAAACAGAACATTTTGTGACTTTCTTTCCGTTTGCGTTTGCAGTCGCCGCAGTGACCGTTGTGGTGTACTTGTGTCCGCTGTCGCACTTTGACTTGGTTGTAAAGGTTTTGGTGCTTGTCCAATATGCAGTACCGTTAAACACAGCGTACATTTGATACTTATAACGGGTGCCTTCCTTCAGGCTGACTCCCGTTTCGTTGTGAATATTGTAATAAATCTCCATGTATGAGGATGAGTAATTTGCGCTCTCGTCCTTCTGCGCGACAATATTATTATTCATATCCCATACTCTAAGTCCCGCACCCGTAAAGCGTCCCGAGCTTGAAGCAGATAATTTTGTGTACACAAATGCATTTGTTGTATCCCATTCGCACCTGTCGCTTCCAAAGCTGACAGTCACTGACGGCGTAGAATACTTGCCTGTATAGGATTCGTTATTCGGATTTATTCCGCTTTGATTATACCAAGCTCCCACCGATATACCGAAATGCAGATGATTTCCAGAGGAATTTCCCGTAGTTCCAACTTTACCGATTACCTGACCCGCTTCGACACGACATGTCCTGTAAGCGTTTGTGGGAATACTGCCCGACTGCATATGAGCATATTGATAGAATCTTCCGTCATCGCCCTTGATAACAAGTCCCGTGCCAAAACCGTTGCAATCTCCGTATGATCCGAGATGCTTTTGACCACATAGCCAAATTTGAGTGACCGTTCCGCCGATAGCGGCAACTACGTTTGCTCCGCCTATGCTTCCGTCGGAAATATCTATTGCGCCTCCGTCGTGATATCCCTGAGACAAAGTAGTGTGCCCGGGAACAGGCCAGCGAAGTGTTACATTGCCCACTGTCTGAATGTTTGATTCGTTGTTTTCTTTAGCCGATACCGTGAGGCATTCAAAGCAAAGCGACATAACGCACAAAACAAGTGCGAATATTCCTTTTGCGATTTTTAAATTTAGATTCTCAGCTTTCATTTGATTTTCCCCCTTCGGAAGTTTGATATTATTCTACCCCATTGTTTCTGCAAATTTTTGTACACGGTTTACGCAAAAAAATCCCCTCACCCGTGACGCATTGACCCGAATCACGAAGTAAAGGGATTTAATTTGATTTTTTCCGATAAAAGAAAAAATCCTTAAGCTAAAATAAATCAAGCCTAAGGATTTTGTGGTCGAGGTGACGGGATTCGAACACGCGACCTCTGCGTCCCGAACGCAGCGCTCTACCAAGCTGAGCCACACCTCGATAATAAATACCTCGACAAAATTGCCGAGGTATTATGGCTGCGGAACTAGGATTCGAACCCAGACATACAGAGTCAGAGTCTGCTGTGCTACCCTTACACAATTCCGCATTATGTCTTGTCGGCGTTTGTTTTGTTTTCGTTTGTTCAACCGACAAGAGTTATTATACTCTTTTTTCCTGAAAAGTCAACACTTTTTTCAAAAAAATTTTCAAATAATCAAAAATATTTTTCTCAAGTCCAAAAATCCGCATAAAATCGGCAAAAATTAAGAACGGCGCTCGTTTGATTTTTGAGCTCCGTTCCTGTTTTTTGAAAATATTTTCCGATTTTAAATCAAAGTCCCTTAACGTACTTCTTGAATTCCGGAAGCATTCCGATTCTGTCGGGTACGTGAGGCGGCATCTGGAGGAAATCGTGACCCGGGAGGTTATTTCCCTCGACCATTACGGGGCCGTGGTCTGTCATGGCGATATCCCAACCGACATATCCCATCTGCGGAACTCTGCCAGCTGCTTTAACGCACATATCAACAGCCTCCTGCCAACGCGGAATCTTGAAGCCCTCGATTTTTGTTCCGGTCTTTGGGTGAACCTTGTATTCTATTCTGTCCTTATCGTAGCCGACATGAGTGATTACGCCCGTCTTGACGTCAATAGGAGCGCACATTCCGCCTGCATTGAGATTATCGACAGGTCTTTCGCTGTTACCTATTCTGATGAACGCATAGACGACATGACCCTCGCCCTCGCTGAATATTGTGACTATTCTCAGGGTGTTTACGGACGACGGATTGAGTGCCATAAGATCCTTATGCTGAACGATGAATTCCTCTGCGAGGTAATTTCCCTTACCTCTTAAGTAATCATACATTTCCCTGATAGACTTGAAGTCGCTCTTCTTGAGCTTTTCGACGCCAACGCCGCAGCACTCGTCTGTAGGCTTAGCCATGATAACATCATGAGTAGACATGAATTTCTCGAAGTCCTCATAGCTTGTATCAGGCATATAGTGCCACTCACGGTTAATACAGTCGCCGAAGGTAGCGTAAAACTCGTCCTTATTATCAAAAACATGATAGTAATTTGGGTCGTTCATAAGTCTTGTGATGGTATTGTTGATACCTCTTGTGACGTAAGTCTCTCTCTGAGCCTTGGTCAAAAGATACCATTCGCACAAAAGGTAGTCCTTGTAGCCTGCGCCGTATCTCAGACCACAAAACACAATATCAAAGAATAGAAAAATTCTGTTCTTTCCGCAAATCTTATGGACTGTGCCGACTGTCTCAAAGAGACTTTTATAATCCATGTGAATGATACACTTGATAAGGTACTGTAATTTCTTCATTTACTTTCCTTTCCCGCTTCAAGCCGCAATGTGCCTGAAAGCCTTTTGACAAATCAAATATCGTCTAATTGTACCACCGAATTAAATATGCTGTCAATCTCAAGTTTATCGAGAAGTCGGCACTCACCCTCCTGTAGGCTTTCGTCCAGCATCAAGCCGCCGACAGAAAGCCTCTTGAGCTCCAGCACCTTATTATCAAGCGCCTCAAACATCCTTTTAACCTGATGAAACTTTCCCTCCCTGATTCTCACGAGTGCGACATTCGGCTCATTTTCGTTCGGAACTCTGATTTCAGCGGGCAAAAATTCGATTTCACCGTATTTGATTCCCTTCTCAAACTCTTCCCTATCACTCGGTTTAACGGGCTTTTCAAGCTCGGCACGGTAGATTTTATAAACATGACTTTTGGGAGCCAGCATTCTGTGAGCCATATCTCCGTCATCGGTTATGACAAGCAGTCCCGTTGTGTTCCTGTCAAGTCTGCCTGCGGGGAAAATTCCCTTGCGTTTATAATTATCGGGAAGCAAATCGATTACTGTGGTATCACGCTTATCATCTGTTGCACTCACAACGCACTTCGGCTTATTGAGCATAACATAGATATATTTGCTGTAAGAAACCTTTTCGCCCATAAAGCAAACCTCGTCGTTTTCGGGGTCTATCTTGATGTCGGCTTTCGTCACAGGCTTGCCGTTCACCGTTATCATTCCCTTTTTTGCAAACCCCGAAACCTCTTTTCTGCTTCCTATCTTCTGATTCGAGAGAAATTTATCAAGTCTTTCCGTCAATTTTCGCCTCCAAAAATACAATCCCGTGCTTTTGCGTAATTTCCCTGTTCTGTATCACACAAACGGCAAATTTATTACCGACAACACAGCAAAACGGTGAATATTCCTTTTCACCGTCTGCGTTTATAATATCCTCCTTCGATGTGTCCAACGACTTCAGCGGATAGCCTATGCCTATGCCTAGCATTTTAACATAAGCCTCTTTCATTGTCCAAAGCCTGAAAAATTCACCTGTTTTGTCCGAAGAAGACATTATTCTTTGCTTCTCGTTTTCATTAGCCACACGCTCCAAAACCCTCAGGTCGTGCGGTCTTATGAGCTCACAGTCAGCCCCAATTTCAGCGTCTCCCACTGCCGCCATAACCAGCCCCTTGCAGTGACTTATACTGAAATAAATGGGATTGCCTTCAATATAAGGCTTTCCGTGAGCACCCTTGATAATCTTTATTTCATTCGGGTCTAAGCCGTTATCCCTCATGGCAAAACCAAACACAAAATCCCTTATGCGTTTTTCGTCTGTCTTGAAGCTTTCTTTTTTATATTCGTATTCGCAAATATACAGTCTTGGGTTCATTCGTCCTCTGCCCAGTTCATGGAGCATTTGACCGCCTTATGCCAAAGCTTCATCAAACGGTTCACCTTTTCTTCGTTATAGTCAGGCTTGAAAATCGCCTGTGGCTCAACCAGCGTTTCGAGTTCCTCTTTATTTTTCCAGAAACCTACGGCAAGACCGGCTAACATTGCCGCGCCCATTGCCGTTGTTTCAAGACAAACGGGACGCATGATTTTATGACCGGTTATATCCGACTGGAACTGCATAAGGAACTGCGAACGGCTTGCACCGCCGTCAACTCTGAGCTCTTTCACTTTTACGCCAGAATCAATCTCTATGGTATCGAGCAAATCCTTGCTCTCGTAGGCTATACTCTCGAGAACCGCTCTTGCAAAGTGTGCCTTTGTGCAGCCTCTTGTCACACCCATAAGCGAGCCTCTTGCGTACATATCCCAGTATGGTGCGCCCAAGCCCGTGAAAGCAGGCACGAACACTGCCCCTGCCGTATCCTCCACTGACTCGGCAAGCTTATTTGCTTCATCGGGACTTTCGATTATTTTCAATTCGTCTCTCATCCATTTGATGGCAGAGCCTGCATTGAACGCACTTCCCTCGAGGGCGTAGGTCGGTTTGGAGTCAATGCTCCAAGCAATTGTTGTGAGAAGTCCGTTTTTGCTCTTCGACGGTGTATCGCCCGTATTCATGAGCACGAAGCAGCCTGTACCGTAGGTATTCTTTGCCATTCCCTCACGGAAACAGCACTGACCGAACAATGCGGCATGCTGGTCGCCAGCTATACCCGAAATCGGAATTTTAGCTCCGAGTATTTTCTCGTCAACATAGCCGACAACCTCTGATGAATTCACAACCTTAGGCAAGCACTCACGTGTTACGCCGAAATAATCGAGCATAGTCTTGTCCCAGTCAAGCGTATGAATATCAAACATCATAGTTCTCGATGCATTGGTGAAATCGGTGACATAGCTTTCTCCGCCAGTCAGATTCCACACAAGCCAAGTATCGACCGTTCCGAAGCGAAGACGTTTTTGCTCCTTTAATTCTCTCGCCTTTGGCACGTTATCGAGTATCCACTTCATCTTTGTTCCCGCAAAGTACGGGTCGATGATAAGTCCCGTTGTTTCTCTTATATGCTCCTCAAGTCCGTCATTTTTAAGCTGCTCGCAGATTTTAGCTGTTCTTCTGCACTGCCAGACTATCGCATTACAAACAGGCTCGCCCGTGAGCGAATCCCATGCTATGGTAGTTTCTCTCTGATTGGTGATTCCCACAGCCGCAATCTCCGACGCCTTCACGCCCGCAATCAAGACAGCCTGTTCAATCGAATAAATTTCCGACTGAAGAATTTCCTTTGGGTCATGCTCGACAAAGCCCGGCTCGGGGAAAATCTGAGTGAATTCCTTTTGCGCCATTCCGACAATCTTGCCCTCTTTATCAAAGATAACCGCTCTTGAGCTTGTAGTCCCCTGGTCAATTGCCAGTACATATTTTTTCTCTTCTGTATTACTCATAATCCACAACCCTTATATACACAATGATACATTAATCTGTTTGCAAACCTCGCAAACATTTACGATTCTAAATCCTTGAAAACATTAAATTTTAAAACGTCTCTGCGCTTTTCTTTACATTTTGCTCAGCGATACTGATTTCATCCCGTATGGACGACGCCCGACCGCCAAGGCGGTTTATGGCAACGATATTTACTTTGAAGTGCCTTAGTGGTCTGCGATTTTTCTTAGTGCGAGAGATTCGGCTTGTCGGCTTTAACTACGGTCGCTTCGCTCCCTAAAATCACTTCGTGATTTTGGTTAAGCCTCCAAGCCTATC
>CAVKLS010000100.1:0-6191 GCA_963657025.1 bacterium
TATAGTAATATTCATAACGTGGCGGATTGTAGCTTACCTTTTTGCCGTCCTTGTCCTCACGCTGAATTTCCGAACGTCTCTCGTCAACATCAAGGTTGCATCCCGTTACGTCGGCAAAATCGAGTACATCGGGGTTGGCAGAAGCCAAATCTCTTGCTCTTGTTACCATGAATTTTCCAGCATCCTCGTCAAGCAAAACCTTTGTGACCGTTCCGAGGGTTCTCGTTGTGTGGAACTCTGCCACCTTTTCACGGTTCTCCTCACGGTAAGCAAGCTGAGCTTTGATTTCGTCAACAGTGCTGTTTCGGCGGTCGGAGAACCACGGCGAAAGCTTATTCGCACAGTTCTTGCACAGATTTCCGTCCTCAAGCTTTCTGTTTCCGAGCAAGCCTATCTTATCGCCGCAGATACTGCAATATTTTTTATCAAAAAGTCCCATAGTATACTCCTTATGATGAAATTAGATTTCTTATCTTTTACGAAAATGAATTTACTGAATATCGCCCTCGTCAAACGGGTCACCGCATTCGGGACAGAACTTCGGCGGATGCTTTGGGTCGCTTGGCTCCCAGCCGCACTTATCGCACTTGTAAAGCGGAATACCCATAGGCTTTTTCGCTCCGCATTCCGCACAGAACTTGCCTTTGTTCACGGCTCCGCAAGAGCAAACCCATCCGTCAGACTGAGCCTCTGGTTTCTTTGCTCCGCACTCGGGGCAGAACTTTCCGAATGCAGTTGCACCGCATGAGCAGACCCAGCTGTCAGCCGTCTTCGGTTCTGGCTTTTTGCTACCGCAGTTCGGACAGAATTTTCCTGTTATGCCCTTTTGACCGCACGAGCAGTTCCAGCCTTCAGCAACCGCACTCGCAACAGACTGAGCCGCCTGATTTGCACCCATCTGATAGAGGTTCTGAGTGTTCATTCCACCCATCTGTCCAGCCATATTCATGCCCATAAACGCCACCGCAGCACCACTGCCTTGATTTTTAGCCGCCGACTGCATAGCCGCCGCCTGTGCGCCGACAAGATGAGCAGCCGCCATGGTGGGATCACGGAACGCCGCATTTCTCTGCATCTCCTTGAGCATGCTTTCGTCCTCGTCGCTTGCCTTGACGGAGGAAACTCCGAAAGAAACAATCTCGAGACCTCTCAGGTTTCTCCACTTAGCCGAAAGCACCTCGTTAAGTGCTTCCGAAAGCTCCATGGTGTGACCCGGAAGTGCCGAATAGCGTATTCCCATATCGGAGATTTTCGCAAATGCAGGCTGTAAAGCTGTCAGAAGCTCGGTTTTCAGCTGTCCGTCCAATTTGTCTCTCGTGTAGCTTTCGCTGACATTTCCGCAAACATTGGTGTAGAACAAAATCGGATTGCTTATGCGGTAGCTGTATTCTCCGAAGCAGCGAATGGCAATGTCGATATCTATTCCCGCACGCTCATCAACCACACGGAACGGAACGGGACTTGCCGTGCCGTACTTGTTGCCGATTAGCTCCTTGGTGTTAAAATAATAGACTCTCTGGTCTTTTGCAGGCTCTCCGCCGAAGGTGAAGCGCTTACCCATAGTCTTAAAGGTCTCGGTAATGCTTGTTCCGAGGTCACCAGAAAAGATTGTCGGCTCACTCGAGGAATCATAGACAAATTCGCCCGGCTCGGCACAAAGCTCCGTTACCTTGCCCTGGTCTACGATTATCATGCACTGACCGTCGGCAACAGCTATAACAGAACCGTTCGAGATGATGTTGTCAGAACCCTTGGTGTTACTGCTTCTTCCCGAAGAGCGATGCACGCCCTTGACGGCGAGAACATTCTCGGGAATTGATTCGCAATAAAAATATTCCTTCCACTGATCAGCCATAACTCCGCCGACAGCACCCATTGCAGCTTTAATAAGTCCCATATAGTATACCTCTCTTTCTGTTTTCAAAGAATGTGACAGATTTTACTTTAAAGCGTGTCTATCACACCCGCAAGATATGTCGGTGAAACCGACGCATAGATAAAGTTATCAACCATTTTGTCCTTGACCGCCTGACGAACATCGGCGGCAAGCATCTCGTCAGCCTTTTCGTCAACCAGCAGAAGCGTCTTGCAGTCCCGACAAAGAGATTTCACATTTCTTCCGATTCTCAGCCGCTCGTCAAGATTCCAAACTCCCGAACGTGCCACCTCCATCACCAGCACATTCGCCTGACAGCTTCGGCAAAGAGAAATTGTTTCCTCGGGTCCGGGCGATCTGTAGACGATGAAATCGGGGTCGCAGTCTGTTAGCGTTCTGCCGATTGCATCTCTCAAAAGGCTTCCTTTTATATCAAGCACTATTCTTCTCATCCGTGCTTTTCACCGCCTTTCGCCCCTTGATTTATTTGTAGTGATTCAGTACCTTAATTCTATTCCTTTTTGCGTTTTATTTCCCCCGCCAATTGGATAGGTTTTATACTTTTCGGCAAAATTTTGTTGAAAATATATTTCCTTTTTCCAAAATCATCCTTTGCTTGAAATACAAAATCGTATTGTGATTTTCATACTGCCGTGTTATCATCTAAATAAATAAACAAAACAATCGAAACGGAGACGCGGTATGAACAAGGCTACTAAGAACAATATAAAAACGGCACTGATTGTTCTGCCGTTCCTTCTGCTTGCAACGATCATGTACCGCTTCTCTTCCGATTTGAACGTTCAGATACTTCGAAGCGTCATTCATATCGGTCTGCTTACCGCTTGGGGAATTTCAATTCACTCTCGAATCATTCAGATTCAGGTTCGCCGCTACCTTCTCGGAGTAGTCGAACTTATGGCGCTGTGGCTTATTCTCAAAACCGTCAAGCACTCAATATCCTTCACTGATATACAGCGTTTTCTCTGGTATTTTTACTATATCCCCATGCTTTTCATTCCGCTGCTTTCTTTGTTCGTCAGTATGTCATTGGGAAAAAACGAAACCTACCGTCTGCCAATGTGGACAAAGCTGCTTTATGTGCCGCCTGCCGTGCTGTTCACAATTGTTTTGACAAATGATTTTCATCAGAAGGTTTTCTCGTTTCCGACAGGAATAAAAAGTGATTTATGTTATGATTACAAGATAGGCTACTATATAGTACTCGGCTGGATTATTATCTGTGCTCTTTTTTCAATATTCATAATGCTGGCAAAGTGCCGCATTCTGCACAACAACATCGTGCGCTATATGCCGTTTATTCCGCTTTGCCTCTCCCTTGCCTACACCATAGCTTACATAAACGGAGTTAAATTCGTCCTTCTGTTTGCCGGCGACATGACCGTAACCCATTGCTTTCTCATCTACTGTGTCTTTGAAATCTGCATGGAATGCGGTCTTATTCAGTCTAACCTCGGATACGAGGAGCTGTTTGCGGCAACCACCATACCCGTACAAATCACAGATGATGATTTTATTTCAAAGCATTTTTCCTCCGCCATGGATATTTCTCTTTCACGGGATGAGCTTGTAAAAATGTCTTCGGACACCGTGCCGCTTGACGAAAACACTCTACTCAGACGAAACGAATTAAAAGGCGGTTGGGTTTTCTGGAAAGAGGACATTTCCGAGCTCAACAAGCTTAACAGAGAATTGGAGCTCACCCGTGAGGAGCTTCGTGAAACAGGCGACATTCTTGCCGCCGAGAACGAACAGCAGGAAAGATTTCTGCGACTTACCGAAGAAAACCGCCTCTATGACTTGATGGCATCGCAAACGGCAAGACAAATAACCATGCTAAAAGACCGCCTTAACGAAATTCAAAAAACAAACGACGAAGAAAAAGCAAAAAGACTTCTCGGTCAGGTCGTTGTCATCGGAACATACATAAAAAGAAGAAACAATCTCATTTTTGTCGGCTCTCAGCGTGGGGTCATTTCCTCTCAGGAGCTGAGACTTTGTCTTAATGAATCAGTCGAAAATCTGAACCTCTACGGCATAACTTGCAGGAGTGTTGTCAACGGTGACAGCTTGCTCTCGACGGAACAGGCGGCGCTGATTTACGACCTTTTTGAAGCGATTTGCGAAGCGGGCGAAGAATATCTCGATTCTCTTCTTGTTTGCACCGAAACCGAAGATAAAATCGAGGCTCATTTTTGCTTTTCTTCTTCCAAAAATCTGAGCGCACTTCAAAGCGACTTCAAAAACACAAAATGGGAACAGGACGAGGACGGACTTCAATATATAACCCTGACTGCCGAAAACAAGGAGGAAAAGACACATGGACAAAATCAAAGAAAGCTTTGACAGTCTGCCCGTCGGAGTCTGTTTTTTCGACAAAAACGGTGTTGTGCGACTGATAAACCACCGCATGATTGCCGTTGTGGACAACCTCAGAAGCGGCGGCATCCAGACTCTTTCTGAGCTTGAAAATATACTCCTCTACCCACCAAAGGAAATTATTTGCCTGAATGCCTCGCTGAATATTTTCCGATTTCGTGACGGAAAGGTTCTTCGCTTTACAAAGGAAACGATATTCACGAAATCTAAAAACCGTTACACTCAGGTCACGGCATCGGATGTCACCGAGATAATCAACCGACAAAAAAGGCTTGAGGACGAGAACCAAAAGCTAACCGAGGCTAACGAGCGCATGAAAAAGCTGCTCGAGCAAATGCCCGAAATCATCAGGGAGGAAGAAACTCTCGCCATGAAGCTTCGTGTGCATGACGATATCGGTCACAGTATACTTGCGGCAAGACGGGCACTTCTGAGAAACGCAAATCTTATCGAAATGCGTGAAAGTGCGTCATTGTGGGAGGAGTCCATAAATGTGCTTTACCGCTCCAACCAAATCATCGAAAAAAGTGACCCCATAGAAAAAGCCGTATCACGAGCCGCCGAAATGGGCGTTTCTGTTATTTTCGAGGGAAACAGACCGCATTCAAATAAAGCACGCTCGCTTGCTGCTTCTGCAATCCGTGAGTGCTCTGCAAACTGCGCACGTCACGCAGGCGGCACAATGCTTTTTGTCAGCTTCTCGAAAAAAAGACAGTTCACCGAAATCAACATCACAAACAACGGCACGGCACCGAAAACCGAAATCAGAGAGGGCGGCGGACTTTCAATGCTAAGACAACGAATTGAGGAAAACGGCGGATCCATGAAAATAACAAGCATACCGCAATTTATGCTTACGCTGAGACTTTCCGACAAGGAGGAACCATAATGAGAGTGATAATCGTCGAAGACCAAACCATGATACGAAGTCTTCTGGAAAGCTACTTCAAGGCAGAGGACGGACACCAAATCGTTGCCTCCGTTGCGGGAGCAAAAGAAGCCGTAGAAGTCTGCCGACGCTTTGCATGCGACCTTATTCTCATGGACGTGCTGACGGAGCACCGAGAAAACGGACTTGTAGCCGTACGGGAAATAAAAGCCATGCGACCGGAGGTTAAAATCATTGTCGTCACATCGCTTATCGACGGTGCTGTATTAAATGAAGCGAAGGCTTCGGGTGCGGACAGTCTTTGGTACAAGGACTCCGAGAAAAATCGCCTAATGGAGGTGGTTCACAAGACCATGGGGGGCGAGCATATTTTCCCCGACGCACCGCCGACTGTTGAAATCGGACTTGCAAAAAGCACGGAATTCACAAAAACCGAGCTTAAGGTTTTGCGCTATCTCGTGCGTGGTCTCTCCTACACACGCATTGCGGCTGAAATGGGAATCGAGATGTCCACCGTAAAATTTCATGTGGCAAATATGCTTCAGAAAACAGGGCTTGAAAATAAGCTGCAGCTTGCCCTCGCCGTAAGTGACGTCAAGCTGATTGCAAATTTAGACGAGTAAAAAATCAAACGACAGAAAAAGACCGATAACGCACCTGGCGCCATCGGTCTTTTCCGCACTGTTAATAAGATAAACTGAATTCATGTAATCAAAATTAAGAATAAGGGCGAGTTTTCAACAAATCGTCGCAAACGGTGAAAACTTCTTCGCCATTCCCTAAACAGAAAAACATCCCAACTCCGTGAGATGTTCTTCTGTCTTTTTGGGGGAGTGTGTTGTATGAGGTAATATGAGGTAACTACCTACCTTGTAATCAATATGATTAATAAATATTCTTCTCAAAGCCAAGCATTTGAAAGCATTCAGGAATTTGTCTGAGTACTTTCAGATGTTTGGTGGTTCGGGACTGCGGACTCACCCGAAGTCCCGAAGCCAAACTGAAAGTAATATTGGTATATATTGT
>CAVKLS010000101.1:0-6178 GCA_963657025.1 bacterium
ATTATAAGACAGATAGGGTGAAGTCGGTTTATGAGCTTGTGGAGAGATATACCGCCCAGCTTGCCATATACAAGAAGTCTCTTGAGCTTATCACGGGAAAGAAAGTGGAAGCTTGCTACCTTTATTCGCTCAGACTGAAAGAGTCGGCAATTGTGAAAGATTTGTCTTGACTTTGTTTACCAAGGGTACTATTATTTAGCCGTGGAAATTTTCACGGAAAGGATTGATTGAAATGATTACAAAATTGCTTCATGACAACTGGCAGATGAAGATAGTCGGTCAGGACTTTATGCCTGTGACTATCCCCGGATCTGTTTACAGCGGACTTCTTGAGAACGGAAAAATGGAAGACCCGTTCTGGAGAGATAACGAGCTTGCCGCATTAAAGCTCATGGAAAACGACTTTGTCTTTAAGACAAGCTTCGATGTACCTGAGGATATTCTTTCTTCTGATGAGGTTATCCTTTGCTTTGAGGGACTCGACACCATTTGCGATGTCACCTTGAACGGCACGCTTATCGGACACACCGAGAATATGCACAGAACCTATGAGTTCGATGTGCTTGACATTTTAAAGCCTGAGGGAAACGAGCTCACGGTTGAGATTGCTTCTCCGACAGAGTACATCAAGGAGATGTACAAGATCTACAAGGCAGAGGGTAGCTCTGACGCTATGGTAGGCTTCCCGAACATCAGAAAAACTCACTGCATGTTCGGTTGGGACTGGGGCCCGAGACTTCCCGATGCTGGTATCTGGAAGCCTGTTAAGCTGCTTGGAATCAACACCGCAAGAATCGACAGCGTTTATGTAACTCAGAATCACCATGACGGTGAGGTTGATCTCGAGCTTGACGTTGAGATTGATTTTGCAACAGACGAGGATATCGAGCTTACTTGCGAGGCTTATGCTGTCGCTCCGAACGGAAAGAAGTATGAGCTTAACTACGATTCAGGCTTGATTTCAATTCCCGACCCCGAGCTTTGGTGGCCGAACGGCTACGGCGCACAGCCGCTTTATACCGTTACCGTAAACCTTAAGAACGGCGACGAGATTGTCGATACTTGGGAAAAGAGAATCGGTCTTCGCACCATGACCATCCGCAGAGAAAAGGACGAGTACGGCGAGAGCTTTGCTCACGAGGTAAACGGCGTTTGCATCTTTGCAATGGGCGCAGACTACATTCCTGAGGACAATATTTTCCAGAGAATCACTCCCGAGAGAACATATAACCTTTTAAAGCAGGCTAAGGACGCCAACTACAATGCTATCCGTGTTTGGGGCGGCGGTCACTATCCGCTCGATTCCTTCTGGGACGCTTGCGATGAGCTTGGTCTTATCGTTTGGGAAGACCTCATGTTCGCATGTGCCGTTTATGAGCTCACTCCCGAATTCCACGAGAACATCAAGCAGGAGGTTATCGATAACGTCAAGAGAATCCGTCATCACGCTTCCTTGGGACTTTGGTGCGGCAACAACGAGATGGAAATGTTCGTTGACCAGTGGACTTGGGTCAGCTCGCATAAGCAGAAGGCTGACTACATCAGAATGTACGAGTATCTCATTCCGCAGATTCTTCAGGAATACGATCCGAACACCTACTACTGGCCGGCAAGCCCGTCGTCAGGCGGCGGATTTGATAATCCTAACGATGATTCACGCGGCGATGTTCACTACTGGATGGTCTGGCACGGAAGTCTTCCGTTCACAGACTACAGAAAGCACAATTTCCGTTATCTCTCCGAATTCGGCTTTGAGTCGTTCCCGTCACTCAAGACTGTCGAGTCCTTCACACTTCCTGAGGACAGAAACGTATTCTCCTATGTCATGGAGAAGCATCAGCGCTGCAACGGTGCTAACGGTAAGATTCTCAACTATATGTCCCAGACATACAAGATGCCGACTTCCTTTGATACAACTCTTTATGCTTCTCAGCTTTTACAGGGCGAGGGCATCAAGTACGGCGTCGAGCATCTGAGAAGAATCCGCG
Organism: bacterium; assembly: GCA_963657025.1. Taxonomy (GTDB): domain Bacteria; phylum Bacillota; class Clostridia; order Oscillospirales; family Acutalibacteraceae; genus SIG603. The sequence continues at coordinate 1,989 of CAVKLS010000101.1, forward strand.
GTATCTGCATGGGTACTATCGTATGGCAGCTTAACGACTGCTGGCCTGTTGCTTCCTGGTCTTCAATCGACTACTTCGGACGCTGGAAGGCACTTCACTACTATGAGAAGAGAATGTTTGCTCCGATTCTTCTTTCTTGCGAGGAGGAGAGTGTTCTCACACAGGATACCAATGTAAATGCTGAGCCGTATGACCTCAAGAAGAGCATAAGACTCAATGTCTCCAACGAGACCATGAGCGAGCACACCGTAACGGTCAAGTGGCAGCTGAGAAAGAACGATTCCACAATTAAGCTTGAGGGCGAGAATGAAGTAACCGTACCTGCACTCAGTGCGGTATGGCTTGACAAGGTAGACCTTCACGACGAGGCTGACGAGTACAACGATTACGTAAGCTATCAGCTTTATGAGAACGGCGAGCTTGTTTCAAACGGTTCTGTCATCTTCACTTTCCACAAGCACTTCAACTATCTTGACCCGAAGCTCAGCGTTAAGGTCGAGGGCGACGAGCTTGTAGTCACAAGTGAGGCTTACGCAAAGAGCGTTGAAATTCTCAACGAGAATGAGGACATGATACTCTCCGACAACTATTTCGATATGGATAAGGGCGAGAAGAGAGTCAAGATTGTTTCCGGCGAGCCGAAGAACCTGAGAATCAGAAGCGTTTACGACATCAGATAACAAAATATTATAAGTTAAGATAAAGAAAGTAAAAATTACCGAAAAATCTGAAATTGTTATTGACAATCGGAGATTAAGGTAATATAATAGCTAAGACAACAAAGTAAAGCACAGTGTGCTTTCACCCATGCAGTTCTGTCTGACATAGGTCAATATCATTTATCTTGATGATTTTGATTGCGGGCAGTATTGTGCTGTCCGCAATTTTTGTTTAGTTTATATTTTGGAGGTGCTTAACAATTAGCAAGAAAGAGGAACTTCAGATCAACGAAGAGATTCGTGACAAAGAAGTAAGAGTTATCGGTCCTGACGGTGCTCAGCTCGGAGTTATGTCAAGCCAGCAGGCACTGTCCCTGGCAAGTGAAAAAAACCTTGATCTCGTAAAGATCGCTCCTATGGCTCAGCCGCCTGTTTGCAAGATTATCGATTACGGTAAGTATCGTTTTGAGCAGGCTAAGAGAGAGAAGGACGCCCGCAAGAAGCAGAAGGTTGTCGAGATCAAAGAGATCAGACTTTCACTCAATATTGACAAGCATGATTTTGAGACAAAAGCAAATCAGGCAAAGAAGTTCATTGCTGACGGAAACAAGGTCAAGGCATCTATTCGTTTCCGCGGAAGAGAAATGGGACATCCGGAGATCGGACTTGAAACAATGAAGAACTTCTCCGATTATCTTTCCGATGTTGCTAATGTTGAGAAACCGGCTAAATTGGAAGGAAGAAACATGTTGATGTTCCTTGCTCCGAAGCCTAACAAATAATACAATTTTAAGGAGGACATAAATTATGCCAAAGCTTAAGACACACAGCGGCGCAAAGAAGCGCTTCAAAATTTCAAAGAACGGTAAGGTAATCCGTGCACACGCAAACATGAGCCATCTCCTCAACGGACATGGTAAGACAGCTAAGTCCAAGAGACATGCTCGCGGTACTACTGTTACAGATAAGACAAGCCTCGCAGCTGTCAAGAAGATGATGCCTTATAAGTAATTAAGGACAACTGATTATTACCTGAATTTAGGAGGATACAATAAATGGCTAGAGTTAAGGGTGCACTTGCTACTCGTAAAAGAAGAAATAAAGTATTAAAGCTTGCTAAGGGTTACTTCGGATCCAAGTCAAGACATTTCAAGATGGCTAAGCAGGCTGTCATGAAGTCCGGCAACTATGCATACATCGGACGTAAGCACAGAAAGAGAGATTTCCGCCGTCTTTGGATCACAAGAATCTCCGCTGCTTGCAAGATGAACGACATCAACTATTCCACATTTATGAACGGTCTTAAGAAGGCCGGCATCACACTTAACCGTAAGATGCTCTCTGAGATTGCTATAGCTGATGAGGCTGCATTTACTGCTCTTGTTGAGAAGGCAAAGGCTGCTTTATAATTTAAATTAATGTAATGCGTCCGGGTTTTCTCTCGGGCGCATATTTGCTATTATTTAGGTTGTATGATAAATAAAATTACCACAAGAAAGAATCCGCTCGTGAAGGAGAGAGCTCAGCTGAATAATTCTTCTGCCGAGAGAAGCAGACAAGGCTGCTATATTGCCGAGGGAGCAAGACTGACGGAAGACGCGGCAAAGAGCGGAGTCAGGATAAGAGAGCTTTACTATACCGAAGCGGCTTATAAAAAATATAAAAAATATATAGACACGGCGGCAAATGTATCGGATAATATCTATGTTGTGGAAGAACATGTGGCTGATTTGCTTTCATCGACAAAGTCAAGTCAGGGAGTTTTTGCCGTTTGTGAGCTTGGATATAATCTTGATGCAAAAAGCCTGACGGGAAGAGTGCTCACGCTCGAGAATATACAGGATCCGCTGAATATGGGAACTATACTCAGGACGGCAGAGGCACTGGGAATAGGCGAAATTCTGCTTGTCGGAGAATGCTGTGATATTCTTTCGCCTAAGGTTCTGAGAGCCTCAATGGGTGCGGTTTTCAGAATTAAATTCGTTCGTGCCAAAACAGCAGAGGAAGCTAAAGAGCTTCTTAACAAACATGACTACAAGCTTCTCGGAGCGGTTCCGCTTAGCACCGCTTCAAGAATTACCGATATAAAGTTCAGTGAAAAAATCAGCGTTGCAATCGGAAACGAGGGCAACGGTCTAACTCAGGAGATGAAATCGCTTTGCGATGACCTTGTGACCATTCCTATGAAGGGAAGGGCGGAGTCTCTTAATGCGGCAACCTCAGCTTCAATTATCATGTGGGAGATGACTAAGGGTGACTAATGACAAAAGAGCCTATTGGATATGGCTTCAGCATGCTTTTTCTGCGGGAAGCACCAAACCTAGAACGATATTCAACAGATTTAAAAATCTGAAGGAATTCTATGACGGCGGTGCAGGACTTTGGGCGCAGTTTAAGTTTATTACCGACCGTGAGGTTTCGGCACTCTATAATTACACGCTTGCAAACGCACAGGCGGCACTGAATTATGCTGAGTCGCTGGGACAGCATGTTATTACGCCTGAGTGCGAGGAATATCCCGAGGCTCTTTGGAACATTAAGGACCCGCCAAGCGTTTTGTATGTAAAGGGAAGTTTGCCCGATTTAAACAAAACTCTCGCAATTGCGATAGTCGGCTCGAGAAAAGCCGGCGACGATTCACTGAATATCGCCAACAAAATAGCCTATAACCTCTCGAAAGCGGGAGTTGTCGTTATAAGCGGCGGCGCAATCGGAATAGATTCTGCGGCTCATAAGGGTGCGCTTATGGGTTCTGCGCCCACGCTCTGTGTTTTGGGATGCGGTCTTGATGTTCAGTACCTTATGCAAAATGAGCACATGAGAAGACAGGTTATAGAAAAGGGCGGTGCGCTTATTACCGAGTATCCGCCGGGAACGGGTCTTCAAAGGGGCACATTTCAGGCAAGAAACAGGATTATATCCGGACTATCAAAGGGTGTTTTAATCGTGTGCGCCGCACAGAAAAGCGGCACGATGATTACTGCCAAGAGGGCAACGGAGCAGGACAGAGATGTTTTTGCTGTTCCGGGAAGTCCGTCAGATGAGCAGAGCTGGGGCCCGAACAGCCTTATCAAGGACGGTGCAATACCCGTTACAAGTGCTGAGGACATTCTGAACGAATACGGCGCTTTCTACGAGTTCAGAACAAATTTAAGTGTATATAACAACAGAACATTGGAGGCTAATCCCGAGCTTGCAAGACAGCAGACGGATAATATTGTCGAGTATATAACCGACGAGGAAGAGAAGCCTCAGAAACCCGATGATGTCAAGGTGTCCGAGAACGCCAGAAAGGTTTTGGCCGTGCTTACGGGCGAGCCTATGCATATTTCCGAAATTGCCAAAATTACGGGACTTCGGACAGCGCTGATTTCAGCGGCTATGACGGAGCTTGAAATATCAGGTTTGGCGTCGGATTTTGCGGGCAAAAGATATGCGCTCAGAAAATAATATTCTTTATAAGAATTATAAATATAAATAACTGTTGTAAAATAATTATTTGATTGAAAAAATACACAGATTACCGAAAGG
>CAVKLS010000102.1:0-6173 GCA_963657025.1 bacterium
GCACTGCACACTTAAAAAAGGTCTCCCCTACGGGATATATCTGACTTCAAGTACCTTCCTTATTTTTTCTAAACCGTAAAATTTGTTTGACGGATGTAAATTGCTGTGATAAAATCTGAAAGAAAGATTGTAAAACTAAGAGGGAAGTATGGATAATAAGCTGTATACAGAGTATGTAAAGATTTTGGAGGAAGAGCTTGTTCCAGCTATGGGCTGTACAGAGCCGATTGCAATAGCATATGCGGCGGCACTTGTCAGAAAAACTCTCGGAAAAATTCCAGAGAAGCTCACACTCAAGATTAGCGGAAATATAATCAAAAACGTTAAATCCGTTGTCGTGCCGAATACGGGCGGACTTCGGGGAATTGCCGCAGCCGCTTCAGCCGGTGTCATCGCAGGAGACAGCGAAAAGGAGCTTGAGGTTATTTCGAAGGTCAGCAAGGAGCAGATAGACGAGATTGTAGATTTTCTCGAAAACGCAAACTTTGATATTTCTCCGTCCGATACCGATTTTATTTTTGATATTCAGATAACGGCAGAAAGCGGAAGCGACAACGCATTCGTTCAGGTGGCAGGCAGTCACACGAATGTCATCAAGCTTTCGAAAAACGGCGAAAAGCTGATAGATAAGAAATATGTTCAGGGCGGTGCGGCTGAGGAAACAGACCACAGCCTCTTGAATGTCGAAAATATAATAGAATTTGCAAATACCGTTAAAATCGAGGATATAAAGGAAGTAATCGGCAGACAGGTGGAGTATAACACCGCAATTGCCGAGGAGGGACTTTCAGGTAAGTGGGGAGCAAATATCGGTGCGGTTTTGCTCGACGCTTACGGAGATGATGTCCACACAAGAGCAAAGGCGTGGGCGGCGGCAGGCTCGGACGCAAGAATGAGCGGCTGTGAAAGACCCGTCGTAATCAACTCGGGCAGCGGAAATCAGGGCATGACAGCTTCACTTCCCGTTATTGTTTACGCAAAGGAATTGGGCGTCAGTGAGGAAAAAATGTTCAGAGCACTCGTTGTCTCAAACCTCATCACAATTCATCTGAAAACAGGAATAGGCAAGCTTTCGGCTTACTGCGGCGCAACAAGCGCAGGTTGCGGAGCCGGAGCGGGTATCACCTATCTTTACGGCGGCGGAATGCATGAGATAGCTCATGTGATAGTAAACGCTGTTGCCATTAACTCGGGTATGATTTGCGACGGCGCAAAGCCAAGCTGTGCGGCTAAGATTGCATCGGCGGTCGAGGCGGGCTTGCTCGGAGTTCAGATGCAGAAGAGAAACGAGCAGTTCTACGGCGGTGACGGCATCGTCATTAAGGGCGTGGAAAATACTATCGCCAATGTCGGAAGACTTGCAAGTAAGGGCATGAGAAAAACCGACGAGGAAATAATATTAATGATGACAGGAAATTAAGTTCCTGTAAATGAAATTCGGTAAATAAGCATTCATTAGATAAACTGATAAGAAGCAATCATCGCAGAAGGGTCGTGATACAAGGTATCACGGCTTTTTTGCTGTCATCTAAATTGATTTGACATTTTGTTGTGGGCGTGTCTCTTGTCAAATATTACTTGAAAAGAATTGCCAAGATTTGATTTTTAGTGTATACTGTCTGTGAAACAAGGAAATTTGTGCACGGAAAAATTATTAGACAATTAACAGTTGCTGTGTTAAAATAATCTAAACTTTGAAAAAATAAGACGAGTGACGAAAATCCGAAGTAAACTAAACGAATGTCAGACTTAAGAAAGGACTGAATGCATATGATTTTTGAAAAGATAGAAATCGGTGAAAAAGAGAAAATCAGAAGAGCTTCAAAAATAGCTGCTGAAATAGTAAGAGAACACTTTGAGCCGCTTTACGGCAAAGAGCAAAATGAATATATGATTAAGAAATATCTTGCTCCTGCAAGCATAACCGCACAAATCGAGCAGGGTAACAGTTTCTACCTCATCCGCCCCGACAAGGGACGTGGCAAGTACTTGGGCTTTATGTCATTCTGCCCAAACGGAGAAGCCATGCAGCTTAGTCTCTATTGCCTTTATGCCGCAGAGAGAAGCCGCGGCTATGGCAAAGAGATGTTCGAGTTCCTCAAAAAGACCACGTATGATGCGGGTCTTCGTGAGATTACCGCAAAAGTCGGCAAGGAAAATCCGTCACTTAACGTGTATAAGCACCTCGGCTTTTCGATTCTCGGCGAAAGCAAAGAAGATATCGGCGGCGGTTATACCCTCGAGGATTACGATTTAATCTATATACTTTAATTTAAAAATCAGCGGTTGGAGCGCAAGTTTTGCTTTTTGTGAAGCTTATGTGCTTTACAGCCGCATTTTGTTTTTACTTTCATTTCAAGGAGTATGTTTTTATGGCTTGGTACGATAACGCCCTGTTTTATCACATTTATCCCCTCGGTCTTTTGGGGGCTGAAAAGCAAAATCCCTACGGCGAAACAAATCACCGCATGCGAGAGCTCTCGCCGTGGATTGACCATGTTGCCGAAATCGGTTGCAATGCGATTTATATCGGCCCCCTCTTTGAGTCGGTAGGTCACGGTTACGAAACAACCGACTACCGCAAGGTGGATTCAAGACTCGGAGACAATGAAGATCTGAAAAAATTCGTCAAAGACTGTCACGAGAAAAATATCCGTGTGATTCTTGACGGCGTTTTCAACCACACGGGCAGAGACTTTTTTGCCTTTAACGATATTAAAGAGAACAGGGAAAATTCCCGTTATAAGGATTGGTATTCGGGCGTTAATTTCTGGGGGAACAACGAGTATAACGACGGTTTTTCCTATGACAACTGGGGCGGCTACAATCTGCTTGTCAAGCTTAATCTGAAAAATCCGGAGGTTCGTGATTATCTTCTCGATACCGTAAAATTCTGGGTAGAGGAATTTGACATTGACGGACTGCGCCTTGATGCCGCTGATGTTCTTGATTTTGACTTCATGCGCTCGCTTCGCGGTCTTGCCGATACGGTAAAGCCCGAATTCTGGCTTATGGGCGAGGTTATCCACGGCGACTATTCACGCTGGGTAAACGAGGGCACGCTTCATTCCGTTACGAATTATCAGCTTCACAAGGCGTTTTTCTCAGCTCATAATGACCACAATTATTTTGAAATTGCGCACACGGTCAAGCGGCTCTATCAGATGGGCGGCGAGAGATTCAAACTATATAATTTTGTCGATAACCACGATGTCGAGAGAATTTTTACCAAGCTTAACAATAAGGCAGATTTTCTTCCTGTACATATTTTGCTGTACACTTTACCCGGAATTCCTTCGCTTTATTACGGCTCGGAGTTCGGAATTGAGGGCAAAAAAGAGCGTGGCTCGGACGATTCACTGAGACCACAGTTAAATCTTTCTGATTTTGAAGGCAACGACAAAGTTAACCTTATTGCGGCGCTCGGAAATGCCAAGAAATCCTTGCCACAGTTATCTTTCGGTGAATACACTGAAAAGACACTCACGACAACGGTATATACATTTGTGAGAACAATCGGAAATTCTTCTGTGCTTGTAGCCGTGAACAATGCCGATAATGAAAATGAGGTTCAAGTTAGCGGCCTTTCCGACGGGGAATATTTCGGAGTATTAAGCGGAGAGATTTTAAAAGTAAGCGGCGGTGAGGCATGCATTAAAATTTCTGCTCATTCGGGCGAGATATACGCACCTAAGGATACCGATTTTGAGAGAATCGAGCTTGATATTAAAAAGCTTAACGAGGAGAGCAAAAAGCAGGCTGAAAGGGCAAAAGCCGAAAAGGAGAAATTCAGCGCTTCTCTTCCCGATGTGGGTGAAAGAGCCGACTACGAGAACATGAGTCTTGATGAGCTTCATGCCGCAATTCTTGCGAAAATGGCTAAGAACGGACCTGTCACGGACTACATGAAAAAGACGGTTTTTGACAATAATCATATTCCGTCGCTCATAGGCTGGGCAAAAAGCTTCAGATGATGAATTCAGCTCATGGGTAATGTTGAATAATTTTCAGGTCAAAGCAAACTCTTGCTTCAAAATGACTAATTTTTTTAATCTCACGCACCAATGAGTTGGCAATGTGACAAAAAAGTAGGCAAGTACTCAAAAGACTTGAAAAGAAAGCTTGCCTTTTGATATAATCTAATTACTTGATTACATTTATTTTTCGGAGGTAGGAAAGATGATATTTAATTTTATTGAGTTTATTCTTATTTCCGAGGGAATAGGTGCGTTTATTTTTAATTGAATTTTTGGCGGAACTGTAATATCATCAGTTCCGCTTTTTTATTAGGAAAGGATGTATTGTTATGTCTAAAAAGGTAGCAGTAATCATGGGCAGCGACAGCGATTTTCCTGTTGTTTCCAAGGCAGTTGCAAAGCTTAAGAGCTTCGGCATAGAGACAGAGACTCATGTCATGAGCGCACACAGAACACCTCAGCTTGCCGCTGAGTTCGCAAAGAACGCAAAGGCTAACGGCTTCGGCGTCATAATTGCGGCGGCAGGTATGGCGGCTCATCTTGCAGGAGTCATTGCGGCAGAGACCACACTTCCCGTCATCGGTATTCCTTGCAAGGGCGCTTCCCTTGAGGGACTTGACGCTCTTTTGGCTACAGTTCAGATGCCGTCCGGTATCCCTGTGGCAACAGTAGCGATTAACGGTGCTGAGAATGCGGCTGTTTTGGCTGCACAGATTCTCGCTCTTTCCGATGAGAGCATTGCTTCTCAGCTCGAAGAGGCTAAGAAGACAATGGTTGAGGGCGTTCTCAAAAAGGACGAGGCAATGCAGCAGAAGGTCAAAGAGCTTTGATTTTCCCATACAAATTAATTGCATTAACTAACTGACAAAAACTTGAAAGGAAGAAATAAAATGAGTAAGAGCTTCAGCGATTCATACAAGGCAGCAGGAGTTGACGTTACAGCCGGCTACAAGTCTGTTGAGCTTATGAAGGAGCATGTTAAGAGAACAAATATCCCCGGAGTAGTTTCCGGTATCGGCGGTTTCGGAGGACTTTTCAAGCCTGAGTTCAGCGGTATGGAGGAGCCGATTCTCGTATCGGGTACTGACGGCTGCGGTACTAAGGTTAAGATTGCCCAGCTTATGGACAAGCACGACACAATCGGTATCGACGCAGTTGCAATGTGCGTAAACGATGTTATCTGCTGTGGCGCAAAGCCGCTTTTCTTCCTCGATTACATTGCTTGCGGCAAGAACTTCCCCGTGAAGATTGCAGACATTGTCGGCGGTGTTGCTGAGGGCTGTGTTCAGGCAGGCTGTGCACTCATCGGCGGTGAGACGGCAGAGCACCCCGGTCTTATGCCTGTTGACGATTACGATGTAGCAGGCTTCAATGTCGGTATCGTAGACAAGAAGGATATCATCGACGGCTCAAAGATGGCTGAGGGTGATGTTATCATCGGTATTGCATCCTCCGGTGTTCACTCCAACGGCTTCTCGCTCGTCAGAAAGGTATTCGACGTAACAGAGGAGAACCTCAAGGTTTATTATGATGAGCTCGGCTCAACTCTCGGCGAGGCACTTCTCACACCTACAAAGATCTATGTTAAGTCTGTTCTCGGTGCAATCGAGGCTGCAGACGTCAAGGCTGTTTCTCATATCACAGGCGGCGGATTCTACGAGAATGTTCCGAGAATGATGACAGAGGGCTTCACAGCTAAGATTAACAAGGCTTCTGTTCCCGTTCTTCCTATCTTCAATCTTCTTCAGAAGGTCGGAAACATCCCTGAGAGAGACATGTTCAATACCTTCAACATGGGCGTCGGTATCGTAATGGCGGTTTCTCCCAAGACTGCGGACAAGGCAATTGCCGCAATCGAGGCCGCAGGCGAAAAGGCTGTTGTTCTCGGTGAGGTCGTCAAGGGTGACGAGGGGGTAATCCTTTGCTAAACATCGGAGTTTTGGTTTCGGGTGGCGGAACTAACCTTCAGGCACTCATTGATGCCGAAAAAAGAGGAGAGATCAAGAACGGAAAAATCTCTCTCGTTATCGCAAGCCGTTCGGACGCTTACGCACTCGAGCGTGCAAAGAACAACGATATCAAGACAGAGGTGCTTTTAAGAAAGAGCTTCGAGTCGACAGACGCTTACAGCGACGCTCTTTTGGAAATTCTCGAGAAGAACAATATCGACCTTGTTGTTCTCGCAGGCTTTATGAC
>CAVKLS010000103.1:0-6133 GCA_963657025.1 bacterium
CATATTAACTGTTTGCTCTATAACTACTAAATTATATGATATATAAGGAGAACGGATATGAACAAAACATTTATACCACAGATTTTCAGATGCAAAAGAGATGATTTGACTATTAAAGGCAATGTGTATGGTGCAGACGAAAACGTGAAAAAGCCTGCCGTCATCATCAGCCACGGATTTTTGAGCAACCGCAAAAGCGTAAGAAAATACGCCAAGCTTTTAGCCGATGCGGGATTTGTCTCATTCACCTTCGATTTCTGCGGCGGCGGAATTATGTGCGAGAGTGAGGGAAAAACCGAGGATATGACTGTTTTCACGGAGCTTTCCGACCTTGAGGCTGTAGTCGCATATGCTCTTTCCCAGCCGTATGTCAGCGGTAGCCGTGTTGCACTTATGGGCTGCAGTCAGGGCGGATTCGTATCGGCAATTTATGCCGCAAAACATCCCGAAAAGGTTGAGAGACTCGCTCTTTTCTATCCCGCATTTTCAATTCCCGACGATGCAAGAGACGGAAAGATGATGTTTTATAAATTTGACACAGAGAATATTCCCGATTTGCTCGGTAAAAATCCGATGAAATTAGGCGGAGACTATGCCCGAAGCGTAATCGACAAAGAATTTGACGAGCTTATCGAGGGCTATGACGGCCCCGTTCTTCTCGTTCACGGAGAGAAGGATGCCATAGTCGACTGCGTCTATTCCTTTGAAGCAGAGAAAAAATACCGAAACGCAAAAATGGTGCTTATCGAGAACGGTGCCCACGGATTTGAGGGCAACGAAGATATCAAAGCCATGCTTGCACTTCGCAAATTCATGGACGAGTGTCAGGATAAAAAGCATGAGAATCTTCTTTGGGACACAGATAATTCAGAGCTGCTTCTTCACACTCCCGTTTTCGATATCGTGAACGAATCAAAGACCTCACGCACGGGAATTGACGGAGATTATGTTGCAATCGAAGCTCCGAACTGGGTTGTTGTAGTAGCCGTTCACGATGATAGTTTCGTGCTTGTCAGACAGTGGCGCCATGGCGAGCAAAGAGTTACCCTCGAGTTCCCGGGCGGCGTATGCGAAGACGGAGAGAATCCAAAGGACACCGCACTGCGTGAGCTTTGGGAGGAAACAGGCTATAAGGCAAACAAAATCACAAGACTTTGCACGGTAAGCGCAAACCCGGCTCTTTTCAGAAATCATTTCAGCGTTTTCCTTGCAGAGGACTTAGTCCAGACAAAGGAAAGACAGCTTGACGAGGACGAAATTCTCGATTTTGAGGAAATGCCTATTGATGAGGTTATCGCAAAATACGGTGACGGCGAGCTCACTCACGCCTACATGGGAACAGCACTTGCGTGTTATTTCAGACATTTAAAAGAAGCTAATGGTGATATTGTAGAAAATTCCGTTGAATAACCACTAATTTTTGTTGAAATAAATCCAAGCTTGATATATAATCTAATTACAATCGAATAGAATTGTTGTAAAAATATCAATTAACAGACAAATATTGATATTTTTGTCCGAATTTGGATTTTTCACTTCAAACTTAAAAAGCTTAAAAAGCGAGGTTTTTATAATGGCTGATTTTGAAAACAATGTAACTGAAAACTACGAGCCGAATGTTGAGGAGACCTACGGTCCGAGAAGAAGCATAGCCTTCATCGGCTCCGAGTGCTATCCGTTCGTCAAGACAGGCGGTCTCGGAGATGTTATGTACGCTCTGCCTAAGGTTCTTGCAAAGCAGAACTGCGACGTCAAGGTTATCATTCCGAAGTATGCCTGCATTCCGCAGAAGTGGCAGGACAAAATGGTCTACAAAGGATCCTTCTACATGGATCTTTGCGCAGACGGCAAAAGCTACTATGTAGGAATTATGGAGTATATCGAGGACGGTGTTGTCTATGACTTCATCGATAACGACGAGTTCTTCAGCTGGGGCAAGCCCTACACGGATCTTGTAGTCGACATTCCGAAGTATTGCTATTTCGGCAAGGCAGCTCTTGCAGCGCTCAACTTCATGGAGTGGATTCCAGACATCATTCATTGCCACGACTGGCAGGCGGGTCTTGTTCCCGTTTATCTCAGAACTCTCTTTGCAGAGACTGAGCTCAACCGCGCAAAGGTTATCACAACAATTCACAACCTGAGATTCCAGGGTATTTACAGCGCAGAAACAATCAAGTACTGGTCAGGTCTTCCCGACTATGTATTCGACTACGACTGTCTCGGATTCGGTGACGGTGCGGCAAATATGTTCAAGGGCGGCCTTGCTTACTCTGATAAGATAACAACCGTCAGCGCAACCTATGCCGAGGAAATCAAAACTCCGTTCTTCGGAGAAAATCTTGACGGTCACTTGAGATTCCACGAGGGCAAGCTTTGCGGTATCGTAAACGGTATCGATGTCGAGCTTTGGAACCCCGCTACCGACAAGCTCCTCAAGGAGAACTATGACAGCGAAAACGCCGTACAGAAGAAGAAGCTCAACAAGCTTGCTCTTCAGGACGAGTTGGGACTTAACAAGGACGAGGACAAGTTCGTTATCGGTCTTGTCTCAAGACTCACAAACCAGAAGGGTCTTGACCTTGTAAACGCCATTGCCGAAGACCTTATGGACGGCAACACACAGGTAGTCATTCTCGGTACAGGCGAGCCGGAGTACGAGAACTCCTTCCGCTACTTCGAGAACACATACAAGGGCGAGTTTGCCGCTTGCATACAGTATGACGAGGCAAGAGCACACAGAATCTACGCAGGCTGTGACGCTATGCTCATTCCGTCACTCTTTGAGCCGTGCGGACTCACTCAGCTTTACTCCATGAGATACGGTTCAATTCCGATTGTCCGTGAGACGGGCGGTCTTAAGGATACCGTTGAGCCGTACAATAAATTCTTCGGCTGGGGCAACGGCTTCACCTTCATTGACTACTATCCGCAGAATCTTCTCGACTGCATCAACCGTGCAAAGACTCTCTATTTTGAGAACCGTCCTGCATGGGATGAAATGGTTGTCCGTGACATGAACAAGGATGTTTCCTGGGAGAAATCCGCTAAGCAGTATAAGGATCTTTATTTGAGCCTTACAAACTGGTAATCGGTCAATACGAAATCAAAACCTGAGGGACTTGCAAAAAGCAAGTCCCTTATTTTTATGTTAGCGTAGAATTTTCGTGAAAATTTGCGTATTTTCCACTAATAATTATTGACTTTATGGATAATATCTGTTAATCTTATTGCAAGGAATAGTGCAAAGCAATGCTTTTTTCTTTGTTTTGGCACAAACGGACGTGGTTCTCGGCAAATGGTCGGGAAAATTTTTCACTAAGAGGTAGATAACCATGGCAATCAATACTTTCAGCTATCCGACTTCAAACAGCAATATCAAGCTTCGAGTCGCAAGAGGACATTTTGCAGCTAAGCACAGCCATATCAACTATTACATTGATTTGACCATGACAAAGCACCGTCTCTCCGAGGCAAAGGAGGCTGCGGTCGAGCTCGCAAGAGGTTTCAGAAGCAGTGCAATCGTAGATACAATCCTCTGTCTTGACGGCACAGAGGTAATCGGCACCTGCATGGCAGACGAGCTCACTAAGCACGGCATTCAGAGCATGAACGCTCACCAGACAATTTATGTCGTCACGCCTGAGATGACCTCGGGCAGTCAGCTTTTGTTCCGTGAGAACACCGTTCCTATGATAACAGGTAAGAACGTAATCATTCTTGCAGCGTCTGTCACAACGGGATACACCGTTCAGGCAGCTATCGACTGCATCAATTACTACGGCGGCACCGCTCAGGGTGTTTGCTCCATTTTCACCTGTGTCAAAGAGGTCAGCGGCTTCAAGGTTAATTCTATTTTTGACACCGAGGCACTTGATGATTACTCGTCAAAGCCCGTTTCCGAATGCCCGCTGTGCAAGGCGGGAATTAAGCTTGACGCAATGATTAACAACTTCGGAATTTCAAGCTTCTAAAAGCAATCTTCTGCGGAGCGGACTTCTGTTCGCTCCTTTTTGCTTTTTCTTCACTCTTTTGCGTGAATATGTTACAATATTGTCAGTACATAACAGAAAGGCTGATAAAATTGCAGAACGAGAAGGAAGAAAGTCTTATCTTAAATGAGAAGCTTTCAGACACAGAGATACATTCAAAAATCAACGGATACGGCCATGTTCATATGAAAGCGGCTCAGAACCGCTATATGCGCTTTATGCCGTTTTTGGCTAAGGCTTTTCCCGAGACCGCCGCAAGAAAGGGTATAATCGAATCTGAGCTTTATGATATTTCCAGATTTGCGAAGGAAATAAATAATGGTTTCAAGGGACAACTCCTTTTAAAGGACGACGCCCATCTTCCCGTCGGGCAGAGCGTAACGGCAAGAGGCACCATGCACGAGGTCTTGCACATTGCAGAAATTCTTCTTCAGAAAAACAAACTGCTCTCTCCCACCGAAAATTACTCTAAAATTAACTCGCCTGAAATCAGAGAATTTTTCTCACATTACAGAATATATGCCGTCGAGCGTGAAAATCTCGCATTCAGTGCAGCTGTTTTGGCGGCAAGACTTGGATTTAAAACGATCGTCTGTCTTTCGGAAAACGAAAATCAAGCTGCTAAGAATTTTCTTCTCAATGAAAATATTGAAATTAAAGAATATAAATCCGATTACCGAACAGCCGTAAGCGAAATGAAAAAAGCATGCGAAACAGATGAAAACTGCTTTTTCATAGGAAGCGGCGACAGCGAAGATAGTCTGTTCGGCTACTCAACAGCCGCACTCAGGCTGAAAGTCCAACTAAATAAAGCTCACATATCGGTTGACGAAAATCATCCGCTGTTTGTCTATATTCCCTCTATAATCCCCGAAGCGGCATGCGGTATCGCATTCGGACTGAAACAGCTTATGGGCAAGGACGTGCATTGTTTCTATGTAAAACAAAGCGAATCCGCACCGCTTGAGGAAGCATCAAATCTTGTTCAAAGCATAAGCGACTATATAATTTCCGGTTTATTCACGGCAGATGACACAAAAACGCTGAGCCATTCGCAAAAGCTGAAGCAAGCAGTGGGCATCTGTCTCAAGCCGAGTTCATGTATGGGATTTAAAGCGATTGATGATTTCTCCGACAAAAGCTTTCTAAGCTATTTGGATAAGCACAATCTGTCAAAAAAGCTTGATAATTCGGCTCATATTGTCTGGGCGGCATACGGAAGTGCAGATTTCAGCTAAGATATTTAACTCAGTGAATAAGGTGATTTTATGCGTGATACAATCGAAGAAACAATCCAAGAAAACACGAACGAAAAAACAACAATCATAACGCAGAATGAAATCAAAACTCTGATAGAATCGGCAATGAAAATGCGTGAAAAAGCATATTGCACGTACTCAAATTATTCTGTCGGGGCGGCTTTGCTTACCGAAGACGGTGAGATTTTCCTCGGTTGCAATGTGGAGAACGCCTCCTCCCCTGCCGGCATTTGCGCCGAAAGAGTTGCTTTTTCAAGCGCAGTCGCAAGCGGCAAAAAAAGCTTTAAGGGCATTGCGATTTGCGGCGGAAAAAAAGGTGAAAAATCGACAGAGCTTGCCTACCCTTGCGGAATCTGCCGCCAGGTGATGAGTGAATTTTGCACTAACGCTTTTAATGTGATCGTTGCTTCTGATACAAGTAATTTTAAGATTTATTCTTTGGATGAGCTTGTGCCCTTCCCGTTCAAGCTTAACTGAAAACAGGATTTCTTTTACAGAAAGGAGATCGCTTTTATGAGAATGTATGACATAATCGAAAAGAAAAGAAACGGATGCGAGCTCACGGAAAAAGAAATTTCATTTTTCATTGACGGATTCACAAGCGGTGAAATTCCCGACTACCAAGCTTCGGCATTGCTTATGGCAATTTGCCTTAAAGGCATGAGCGAAAAAGAGACCATGTCCTTAACTCTCAACATGAGAAACTCAGGCGAAATTATCAACCTTACCGAGATTGAAGGAATCAAGGTCGACAAGCACTCGACGGGCGGCGTCGGCGACAAAGTAACTTTGATTGCCGCTCCCATTGCGGCGGCTTGCGGTGTTCCCATTGCAAAAATGAGCGGTCGGGGGCTTGGTTTCACAGGCGGCACAGCCGACAAG
>CAVKLS010000104.1:0-6095 GCA_963657025.1 bacterium
GTATAAATTCTATGATGTGGACAATATAATAAGAATAGGCTCGGCGGGTGCGTACACCACAAATCTTAAGCTCTATGACACATTGCTTGCCGATTCGGTTTACTCGGCTTCAAATTACGCAAACAATCAGTCAGGAGAAACAAGACACATACTTCTTCCGTCAGAGGAGCTTAACGAAAAGCTTATCTTTGCCGCAGAAAATATGGGAGTATCCCTCAAATTGGGCAGACTTCATTCGTCTGATAATTTCTACTCGGAGGAGGGAAGACCAACGGTGGAATATTACCGGGATATGCTCGGCTGTGTTGCCGTTGAAATGGAGAGCTTCGCACTGCTTCACAATGCCAATGTTTGCGGAAAGAACGCCGCATGTCTTGTCACGATTTCAGATTCCATGGTGTCGGGCGAACAGACGAGTGCCGAAGAAAGGCAAAATTCCTTCACTGAGATGATGAAGGTGGCTCTTGAGGCGTCTATGCTTTGATAACAGTGCCGAAAAGAGAATGAAGGCATAGAAAAAATAACTCTTGCTTAATATACACTAATTTGGTATAATATCACGGAAGTCAGTAAGAGGAATAAAACTTCTAATTCAACAATAAAGTCAGGAGAATATAACTATGACAATCACAAAGGAAACAGTAATGGGCGATATGCTCCAGTATGATATGGGAATTGCTTATGTTCTTATGCAGGCAGGTATGCACTGTGTAGGATGCCCGTCTTCAATCGGCGAGTCTCTCGAGGAGGCTTGCATGGTTCACGGTCTCGATGCAGATGAGGTTCTCAAGAGCATTGAGGAGTATCTCGCAAGCAAGGCTGAGTAAGATCAATATCACCGAAAAACAGAGTGAAAATGAATCGGACGGAGGCAAAGGCTTTCCGTCCGTTTTGCTTTTGAAAGCACTTTACGAATGACGGAAAGAAAACGGTTGCATATTTATGAATTGTGCTGCACAGAAGAAAAATATAAAATTATATAAACTTTCGCACAAAAGCGGGCGGCTTGGGCTGTCCGCTTTTTGCGACTTTTGCCTTTTTGCAGAAGCCGTCGCTAACCCGATAAATGAAGTTTAGCTTTATAAACAATTCATAAAATGAATGAAACGAGGTTAAAAATGGTCTGGAATTGAATTGGAAAAGCTCCAAATTTGCATTTTTTCGCTTCAACTTGTTAAAATGCAACAAAAATAAAGTGCTAAATTCTACAACTTTTGAGTTAAAAATATATTGCTAAATTGTGAACGCTGTTATATAATTTAAAAACCGAATATTTCTTAAGGAAAAATTCATTTTATAAGGTTTTGAAAGAAAGAAAGGTTCGGAAACACACTACATTACCCGCTACATACAAAAGATTTTTGGAGGAACAAAAAATGAAGTTTAATAAGCTTCTCGCTCTTGTTCTTGCTGTCGCAATGGCTTCCACCAGCCTTGTAGGCTGCTCCTCAAGCTCCTCTTCCTCAAGCTCAACAGATTCTTCCGCAGAGTCTTCTGCTACAGAGTCCGCTGAGTCCACAGAGGCTGAGTCTTCCGACGCAAGCGAAGCAAGCACAAGCACAAATGCTAACGCAGATCTTTATCCCGGCACAAGCGGTGAGAATTCTCTCACACTTGACCTTCAGATGGAGCCTACTTCCATCAACTCTCTCTCCGGTACATACAGCGCAGACTTCAAGATTATGAACTGCCTTCTCACCGGTCTTTGCTCCTATGACGAGGACAACAACCCCGGTCCGGGCGTTGCTGAGTCTTGGGATATCTCTGACGATCAGCTCACTTACACATTCCACCTTCGTAATGATGTAAAGTGGTCAAACGGCACACAGGTCACAGCTAACGACTTCGCATTTGCTTGGAAGATGGCTATGACTGCAGATACAGGTACAGAGTACGCTTACTTCCTCTACAACACAGCTAACATCGAGAACGGCTACAAGTTCTACAACGGCGAGTGCGATTGGGAAGATGTCGGCGTTAAGGTAGTTGATGACTATACCCTCGAGGTTAAGCTCGCAGGTCCTGTTCCTTACTTCCTCTCCCTCATGACATTTGGCACACTTATGCCTGTTAACGAGGAGTTCTACAACGAGGTTGGCGCAGACAACTACTTCATGGAGCCTGAGTACACAATCTCTTGCGGACCATATGTTCTCGATTCCTGGACACACGATTCCGAGATGGTTATGAGCAAGAACCCTGACTACTTCGATGCAGACAAGGTTTCTCTCGATACACTCATCTGGAAGATGTACACAACATCCGATACAAGACTCAATGCCTTCAAGGCAGGTGAGGTTGACGTTATCTCCCTCACAGGCGACCAGGCTAACGAGCTCAAGGCTGAAGGCTTCGAGACTGTTGACTTCGTCGAGCAGACAGAGTACCACATGCTCTACAACACAAAGGACGAGTATATGTCCAACGTAAACCTCAGAAAGGCTATCGACCTCTGCTTCTCCAGAACAGACTACATCAACGCTGTTCTTAAGGATGCTTCCGAGCCTGCTGTTATGTTCGTTCCTACTCCTGTTTCCGGTTTTGACGGCGGTTCCTACACAGAGGAAATGACAGCTGAAATCGGTGAGCTCAGAAGTGCCGACGCTGACACAGCTAAGGCTAAGGAGTACCTCGACAAGGCTCTTGAGGAGCTCGGCTGCACAGTTGACGACCTCTCCGCTCATATCACAATGAACGTCGGTGATTCCGATACATCTCTCAACACAGCTGCTTTCATTCAGGAGGCTATCAGATCTGTCCTCGGCTTCGAGATCACAGTCAACTCCATGACAACAAAGGCACTCTCTGCTGAGAGAGGAAACGGTAACTTCATCCTCGACTTCTCCGGTTGGGGCGGTGACTACAACGATCCTATGACTTGGTATGACCTCTGGGAGTCCGATTCCGGTAACAACCCGACAGGTTGGGCAAGCGAGGAGTACGATGCATTACTTGACGACGCAAGAACAAACCTCGACACAGAGGCACGTCAGAAGGACTTCTACGAGTGCGAGAAGATCATCGCTGACGAGGTTCCGATCTCTACATTCTACTGGAGAGCTTCTTCCTATGCTGTTTCCGGTAAGGTAACAGGCGGCTACCAGCTCAACACATGGCAGAACAACTTCAGATTTGCTACTGTTAAGTAATCAAATCTCTCATATTTGAGTACAATTTTATAAGATTTAGTAAAGGGACTGTTTCCGTAGCGGGGGGCAGTCCCTTATCATTTTTCTGTTGAACAAAAATATAGTGCTGAAGTTGATGAATTGCAAGTAAAAAATTAACAGTTGCACATAACATATTAAACAGATAGGCAAAATATGCGGATTTTTAACATTTTGCCGCGCTAAAATAATTGTGTAAAATTAATAAAAATAAAGATAACATAAGATGTAATAATATACAAATGAATAAAATACGAATAATTCGATATTTTGTCTTGATTTTTATCTAAAGTTAGCATACAATACAAATATGAATTTTAACCCCATTAAAAATTCATATCTTAAAATTCCACACAGGAATTTACTCTTATCCACTACATATTAAATCGGAGGAAAGAAAGATGAAAGTTAAGAAAATTCTTGCTTTTGCCCTCGCACTGACCATGGCAGCAAGCTCCTTTGCAGGATGCTCCAGCTCCTCTTCCAGCTCATCATCTTCCACAGATGAGTCTTCGGCAGCCGAGTCGACAGAAGCTGCATCCTCAGAGGATGCAAGCGAGGCTTCCAGCGAAGCTTCAACAGCAGACACAGCAACATCAGGCCTCTATCCCGGAACACCCGAGGATGACAGCCTTACATTCTATGTAACAATGGAGCCGACAAGCATGTCCACTCTCGAAGCTACATACGGCGAAGAGTTCAAGATGCTCGGCTTCCTCAATGTCGGTCTTACAATGACAGGCGATGACGATACTGCAGTTCCTGCAGGTGCTGAATCTTGGGATATTTCCGATGATTCACTCACATACACATTCCATCTTCGTGAAGATGCTAAGTGGTCAAACGGCGATCCGATCGTTGCTTCCGACTACGCATTTGCATGGAAGACACTTATGACAGCAGAGACAGGCTCCGAGTATGCTTACTTTGCATACAACCTCATCAAGAACGGTGCTAAGTTCTACAACGGTGAGTGCGAGTGGGACGACGTCGGTGTTAATGTTCTTGATGACTACACACTTGAGGTCACACTTGAGAATCCTACTCCGTATGCTCTCGACATGTTCGGTTTCCACTCTCTTGATCCTATCAACGAGAAGTTCTACAACGAAATCGGCGGTCAGGAAAACTACAACATGGCTCCTGAGTACTTCTGCACAAGCGGTGCTTACACACTCGAGTCTTGGACACATGATTCCGAGCTCGTTATGAAGAAGAATCCTAACTACTTCGATGCAGACAAGGTTTCTGTTGAGAACGTTACATTCAAGATTCTCACTCAGTCCGATACAAAGTTCAACTCCTTCAAGGCTGGCGAGATTGACCTTATCGACCTCACAGGCGACCAGGCAACTCAGCTCGAGTCTGAAGGCTATCCGATACAGTCCTATACACAGGCTCGTGACCTTTGGGTACGTTTCAACTGCAACGACGAGTACCTCTCCAACCAGAACCTCAGAAAGGCTATCGATTCCTGCTACTCCAGAACAGACTTCGTTTCAGCTATCATGAAGGACAGCTCAACTCCTGCAAACACATTCTGCCCACCGGCTGTTTTGGCTAACGGCACATCCTTTGCAGAGCAGGCTCTCACAAAGCTCGCTGAAGACGGATACGCAACTGACGGCTACTTAAGAAGCCCTGATGCAGATGCAGAGGCTGCTAACGAGTACCTCGATAAGGCTCTTGAAGAGCTCGGCTGCACAAAGGAAGACCTTTCCGCTCACCTCGATATTCACTGCTCTGACTCTGACCTCTCCATGAACCAGGCTGCGTTCATCCAGGAGTCCATCAGAAACGTCCTCGGTATTGAAGTAACAGTCACACCGATGCAGACAAAGGCTCAGGCTGCTGAGAGACAGAACGGTAACTACGTAATGGATATCAGCGGTTGGGGTGCTGACTACAACGATCCTATGACATTCTTCGACCTCTTCGCATCAGCTTCCGGTAACAACTCTTCAGGTTATTCCAACGAGGAGTACGATGCTCTCATTGCTGACGCTCAGGTTAACACAGACGTTGAGGCTCGTATCGATGACTTCATTCGTTGTGAGGAGATCCTCTATGATGAGTGCCCGATTTCTGTAATCTTCGTTTCTGCTAACGCTTATGCAACAAGTGAGAAGATCACAGGCGGCTACAACTACTCTGCTTGGAATGCTTACAACTTCAAGTATGCTACAATCAAGTAATTATAAGATAATAAGTAATCCTTGAGATATAATAGTGGTTTCACTTACGGGCTTCACTTCGGTGGAGCCCGTCGGTGTTTGTGTGAGAAAATTCGAGAAAATATTTCAAAATGTGCCCGTTCTTTCACACAGACTTCACATAAGTTTTTTATAATTTTCTCACGAAATTAAAAAAATCTTAATATTTCCCCGTTATTATATAGATGTCTTCAAGAGAGACACATAACAAAGTTTACGTCTCACCCCCTGATTTGTAATATAGATATAGTCGGAAAGATCCTCGGTTGATGCCGGGGATTTTTTCGTTGTGCGGGAGAATTTCTCTTGTTTTAAATCGGCGCAGTCATTTTTGATTTGCCGTTTGATGAATTTTCTGAAAAACAGTCATATTTATGAATTAAAGTACTTTTGTCTTGCAAAAATATCAGGCGTCAAATTTCATAACAAAATTAGCACAGCAAAATAGTAGGCTTTATAAAGAATGATGTTCTTTGGGTGAGCCTCAGCACATATCGCTTTATGAAAATTGCACTATGACCAAAGGTCAAACTTTGGCTTTTTTACGGTAAAAGGCTCAATTAAATATGCTGTAATTGCCGATAAAACGGGGCTTTTTCGTTTGTGTCCGCAATTCATGTACAAGGCATACAAAAACGAAAGGGGAAAAAGAAAGAATTTTCTATTAATCAACACTTGTAAAATTCGATATTTTATTGTAAAATAAGCCTACAAT
>CAVKLS010000105.1:0-6093 GCA_963657025.1 bacterium
CACGACAAAATAAAATCTGTTTCAATCACACTTCCTGCAGATATGACCGCCACAAGATTTTCGTTCACTTCGGAAAGTGCGGAAATCAGCTCTTTCTGAACGTTGGGAATCAGAATATGAGTTCTGTCCACGCCCTCGCTCTCGCTTGACTCGTCAAGTCCGACGCAAACCACAACAACATCTGCGTTTTTTGCGGCATTCACCGCCTCGTCAATCAAGGCTATATTTTGCTTGCCGTGTCTCTCATATCCCTTGACGCATCCGATTACGTTCAAATCGCCCGAGATTTCCTTGAGACTGTCGATTTTTACCGCATTGACCATGCTCGAGCCTGCGCCCTGATATCTTGGATTTATCGCAAAATCACCCACAAGAAGAACACTCTTCTCTTTTCCGATGGGAAGTATACCGTCTTCGTTTTTCAAAAGCACAATACTCTCGAGTGCCGCCTTCTTTGCAACGGCATGGTGCTTTTCCATATCGCATTTCTTTTTGTTATCTTTTATTGCCTTGTCGGTCGATAAAACAAGCTCAAGAAGCTCGTCCGCTCTCTCATCAATCTCCGATTCGCTTATCTCACCGTTTTTCAGCGCTTTAATCAGCTTGCGTGCACCCGTAAGTCCCGGTGAAGGCATCTCGAGGGTCGAGCCGTTCTTCACGCCCAGGACGTGATCGTTTGAGCCGCCCCAATCCGTGATGACTGCACCGTCAAAGCCCCATTTGTCTCTGAGATTATCAATCAGAAGCTCTCGGTTTTCGTTGGCATATGTGCCGTTAATCATATTATAAGACGTCATAATTGATTTCGGCGAAGACTCCTTCACCACAATCTCAAATGCAGTGAGATAGAGTTCGTGCAAGGTTCTTTCGTCAAGAACGGAATTGCTTGCCATTCTTCTTGACTCCTGTCCGTTAGCCGCAAAATGCTTCGGACAAGCCGCAATGCCGTTAGACTGAACTCCTCTGACATAAGCCGCCGCCATTTTTCCAGAAAGATACGGATCCTCCGAGAAGTACTCGAAGCTTCTTCCGCAAAGCGGACTGCGCTTGACATTAAGAGCAGGGCCGAGAATAACATTCACGCCGTTCTCGAGACATTCCTCACCGAGTGCGGCTCCGACCTCCTCGCAAAGCTCTGCATCCCAGCTGTTTGCAAGTGTTGCTCCGCTTGGAAAGCATGTTGCGGGAACAGAGGGATTAAGTCCCAGATGATCAGCCGCACCAGCTTGCTTTCTAAGTCCGTTGGGACCGTCCGAAAGCCAAGCACACGGCACTCCCGCCTTCTCAAAATCATATGTCTGCCATGTCGTTTTCCCCGACAACAAAGCGCATTTTTGCTCGATTGTAAGCTTTTTTAAAATATCACTGTGCTTCACAAGCATTCCCCTTCCCGTGCTGTTTGATATTTTGTTTATCCACACATTTGATTACTGCCTAAGAATTGTCTTTTGAAAACGAAACCGCCTGAACGATTTCGTTTTCAAAAGAGGAACACCGCCGTCTGAACGGTGTTCCGTCTTCTGCTTTTAGTGATGGTTTGTATATTTCAGTTCAGTTGTAAACCTTATTTTGCTGACTCTTCCGAAGAAGCATCTGCGGATTCTGCATCGTTCGGTGCTTCCTCACCCGATTCCTCTGTCGGTTCTGCCTCATCGCCTTCAGCCGCTGCGGCTGCTGTTTCATCGGGGCCCATAGGCATATTTCCCATTGACGGAGATTCCGAAAGAACCTCATCTGGGTGTTCCTCAAGCCACTGTGCAGCCTTTCCTGTGACCTCCTGAACAACATCGTAATCTGTTTCCTTAGCGTTCTCGTGGTCATAGCTTAAGTTGATTGTGCCGTCCTCGTTTGTGGAGTAGATACCCGTGCACTCAACGCCCGGAACATAGTAAACCGCCGCATTCATGGAGTCTGTACGCAGATACTGATACTCAATGTCCATCTTGAAGGTACCGTCCTCAAAGATATCGAGAGTGCCGAAGATGTGGCTTGTTGTTGCAGAGCCCGGAGAAAGCTTAGGTGTAGCCGTGATTGTACCGCTCGGACTTGTGACCTCAATGTCATAAGACCACTTTGCACCGTTCTCGGCTGTCTTCGGTGTTGCTTCGAAGTAAGCATTGGTATCAGTGTCATCGTCCGTTGCTTCGGGCTGTCCCCAGCCGCCTGTTGACTCTGAGCCGTTGTTGAACCAATATCCGACGCTTCCGCCCTTTTCGGGATCGAAGTTCTCCTGAACATGTGGGAAGTCAAACGCATTGAAGATAGAAGAGCTGTAATAGAAGTTACCTGCTATCTTGTTTTCGGTACTGCTTGTTTCGGCAGTAGCACCGTCAACCGAGTAGCTTGGGTTGCTTACATAGTTTTCGTCCCATGTGAAATCAGCCTTCACGGAATATGTGGCATCCTCTTTAGCATCGGTAGTGGATGCCGTTGCCGAGGAATCCTCAATATCAGAAATATCAAGCTCAATTACATCGCTCGAATCGCTATCGTTTGTGAGAGTGAGATGAATATCTGTCGGATAAGCTGTCTGAGCATAATCCATATCGTCAACCTTGATTGTCAGTGTCTTGGAATTGAGCGACCACATGTAATAAACCTGCGGATCGCCGTACTCAACCTCGCCCGATCTTGTGTAGGTGAATTTAGCCTCGGGAGAAGCCTTGTAATCGCTGTCCTTATCTGGATAAGCTACAACAGCCACCTTCCAATCGCCGTAGGTAAGCTGTGCAAAATCGGAAATTGAACCGGAGTAAGTCTCGCTTCCGTCCTCCTCGATTTTCTCACTCTGAGCCGTGGCGTCCTTTGTTGTGTTGTCACTGTAAATGTAAACGTAGTAGTAAGATGCATTTTCTGTCGCGTCAAAGGAGTAATTTCCGTCCTCGTCCACAGTGAGATTTTCTACTGCCAGAAGTGCGTCGGGGTCAAGCGAAGAGCTTCCCTCTGCTGTGTCGACATTGTTGTTTGCCGCCGTCTTAAAGACATATGCCATCTGGTTTATGTAGGTACTGCTGTGCTCGCCGACATTTGTACTGCAAGCCGTGCAAAGGCTAAGGCACATAGCAAGCGAAAGCACAATGCCGACCTTTCTTAATTTTTTGAAGCTCATTATACTTTCTCCTTTCCGCCGAAGCAGCTGATTATACCGAGTATAACGGACACAAGTCCGAGAGCGATAAGTGCAACTGCGGGATAGGGACCGCCCTGAGAGTTGAAGAAGCTGAATGCACCCGTGAGAGAACCGTACTGAGTGAGATTTCCCCAAGTATCAGCCCAAACATTGTAGCTGTTTGTGATGAAAAGCCCCATGCCGAAGCCGCTGAAAACAACTCCGAGAAGATTGAGCCACTCTGTAAATTTATTGTTTGTGAATACATATGCGCCCATCAAAACCGCACCGACCAAATATGTGGCAACAACCACATAATCGGCGTACTGAGAATAAACCGCACCGTAAATTATTTCGCTTACGGCGACCACTGCAGAAAGTAGAGCACTTATAAGAGAGATATACGAGTTTTTACCGCTTATTTTCATGCCTTTACTTCCTCCTTCACTGATTTGTTACCCTTGATATAGTTAAGAATTGTCATGACTATGCAGACTGCGAGAAGTACAGCAATTACAATATTTGCAACAGCCACTGCCATTTCCCATGCAGGAACGATTGCGATGACTGATGAGCCGTTTCCGAGGCCGTTCATGCTTGCTGTCTTTGTCATAACATAGAGATTATGCTTAGCCGCATTTCTGACAACCTCGAGCATATGGCCGTCACCGTTCTCGATTGCGGTAAGAATCTTCTGTGCGTTTGAGCCTGCGGAGTCACAGCAGGAGTAATCCATACCTGCGTCGAGCTCCTCGAGAGTGTTGTTATAGTAGCCTGTGTTTACATAACCGTCACTTGTTACGTGACCCTTGAAGCCCCATTCGTTTCTGAGAACTGTTGTGAGAAGTGCGGAGTAGTTCTTTCCGAGTCTTGTTCCGATTCTTCCCGTTGTGGTCATAACTGAGAGTGCTCCGCCGTCAAACGAGCCCTCGAACGCACGAAGATATACTTCTCTCAAAGCCTGTTCTCCGACAAATACGCTAAGTCCGGTACGCTTAGCCTCCTGGTCATTACATGCCATATGCTTGACGCATGTGATACATCCGACGCTCTGTGCTGCCTCAGCTTCATAGTAGCCGTTGTAATAATCGAGGATAGCGTCCTCAGACCAATACTGACCCGCTCTTCCTCCGTAAGGTGAACGGTGAAGGTTTCCTGCACCGTACCAAATCTCATCCTTACCGTTCAAGGTGCAGATAAGACCCTCGTAGAGACCTCTCTTCTCGTTCATCTCTGTGTTCCATGTTCTTGCTGTGAGCGGATGAGAAACAAACTGGATTGCGCCGCCCGCCGCATTTGTATCGTCGTCACCCTTTGTGTTACCGGGAACATCAAGAGTGGAAATTGTGTTTGTGCTCTTGGAGTCTGTGACTGTGTTGCAAAGCTGTTCGATTGTGAGCTGATCGAGGAAGCTGTTCCAAGCATCGTCATCGTCATAATCGACATCCATCATATCGGTAAGCTTCAAGCCGTTGTCCACACCCTGAGTGAAGCTGTCCACACTTGGAGAATCCTCAGGCTGCTCGTAGTCATAGTTGGAGAGAGACTCCATCATCTGCTCGCTTGCCTCAAGCTCTGTCTTCTGCGGCCATGTGCCCTCCCAGTCGGAACGGGTCATGTATGTGTACTCATAGCCGTCATAGTAGTTAAGGTCGGCATCGTCAAATGCATTTGTGACCTCGTAGCCTGTCTGAGTCGAAACAGAATATGTCTCGGCGTCAAGCTCAGCCTGGTTCCATGTGTATGTCTTTGAGGAATCGCCCTCTGCTGTCATACCGTCGCTTACCGAGTATCCCTTAGCGGCAAGAACATTGTTGAGCGCATCGTGTGCGTCACTGCCGATAGCGAGATAATAGTCGCCCGATGAAAGGATATAGGTCTGTGCGCCGTTTGTATCGTAGCTTGCAAGGAAATACTTGCGAACAGGTATTGTAACGGTCTGGCTCTCGCCCGGCTCAAGCTTGTCTGTCTTGTCATAATTTACAAGCTGAATGGAAGCCTTCTCAACCTTATTCTCTTTCTCGTAGTCGCCGTAAGGAGTCTGAGCGTAAACCTCAACTACATCCTTGCCAGCAACATCACCTGTGTTTGTTACCGTAACGGTTACATCATAGGAATCTGTCTCGGAATTGTACTCAACGCTGTCGAGAGTTTCCTCAAAGCTTGTGTAAGAAAGGCCGTAGCCGAACGGATAAACCATCTCCTCGGAGTAATTCCAGCCGCTTGTGCTGTTGAATGTACCGGATGTTCCGTTAGCGTTGCCGCTGTCCATAACGGTATCCTCGTATCTTGTTTCGTAGTACTTGTAGCCTACATAGATACCTTCGGAATAAATTACATAGTAATCGATATTCTCGTCGCCGTTTATCTTATCAAACTCGTTGAGCTCGTCTGCATTGCTCCATGTGCTTACGCCCTCAACGCCTGCATTGACAACTGACGGAGCTGAGATTGAACTTGAAGCGTAAGTGTCTACTGTTCTGCCCGACGGGTTAACCGTTCCGTCAAGAACCTGAGCGATAGACTCACAGCCGTAAGAACCTGTCATACCTGTGAGCAGACAAGCGTCGATGTCATAGGTGTCGAGGAAGCCAAGCTCCATCTGGAACTCGGAAGCAACGATTACAACAACCGACTTGAAAACTCCTGCCTTCTTCTGCTCGGAAACATAATTGATGAGTGCCTCCTCGTTTGTGGAGAGGTCGAGCATTCTTCTTGCAGAGCCGTCCGAATATGTGTCATCGGAAGCGTACTGGTAAACATCGTTACCCTCGGAGCCGTTTCTTGCGAGAACAACAACAGCGCAGTCGTTATAGTCGCTCTGCCATGTGTCGGCGTACTTCTGAACGCTTGCAATGTCAGCCTCGGCAACGGTGCTTGTCCCTGTTGAATCCATGCCGTTGTAAACATTGTCGCAAAGCGTTGTGTTAACGTTTGAATCTCCGAATTCAGACTTCATCGCACTGACAAAGTCGACATACGGG
>CAVKLS010000106.1:0-6058 GCA_963657025.1 bacterium
CGACGAAGCTCAGAAATTTCTTAACGATCTCGAAAAAAAGCAAAAGGCACAGTCGAAAAAGCTTGATAAAACCATTTCCAAGATTGACAACGCCAAGATGAATGCAAGCATTCAAAGCGAGCTTGACGCACTGACGAAAAATCTTGAGTCGGACGGACTTGTTTCCACCTCGGCAGAAAGAACAAATACTGTAACCGAAAAAGCCAAAAAGCCCACGGCGGTCGGTTCGGATGTGAAGAAGCCTGATGTCAACGCTGTTTTTTCTTCGCTTGAAAAAAGCATTGCCAATGAAGTTATCGGTCAGGAGGATTTTCTGCGTTCGCTGACGCTTGCCTTTAAGCGTCCGTTCGTCATGGGCAAGGAGAAAAATAAGCCTGCAAATATCATTCTGATAAGCGGCAAAAAGGGAACGGGCAGACACAGTGCGCTTGACAATATCGTGAAGAAGCTCTCGGATGATGGCGTTCTTTCGAGTGGTAAAATCACAAGGATAGATTTGTCTCTTTACCGTGAGGGCGGTGATCAAAAGCTGTTTGTGCAAGACCTTTTCAGTGCCGTTAAATCGGAGTCTCCCGTAATTCTTTTTGAGAACACCGATAAATGCGCAAAAGCCATACTAAATTTGCTCTCTCAGTTTTCTCAGACGGGAACACTGCGGCTTTCTTCACGCTATGCTCTGCAGAAGGGCATGCTTGTTGATGTCGGCACGGCACTTGTGCCCGATGCGATTTCTGAGGTTTCGACTGACGGTCAGTATCTTGTTTTTCTGACAGACAGTGCGCCCGCCAAGCTTCAAGACAGCATGGGTGCCGCTTTTATGAAGTCGGTCGGAGATATTTGTTCGACGGGAGAATTTTCTTCGCAGTCGCTCACTCAGATCGGCAAGAAGAAATTTGAGGCAATGTCAAAGAAATGCGCCGAGAAACTGAATTACACCCTGAATGCCGACAGTGAAATTTTCGTGCTTTTCGCATCAAAATATACCCGTGACGGCGGAATTAATTCGATAGAGGAATTTTCCGACAAGTGCTTCAAGGCACTTTCCGAGCATAAGCTTCGTGAAAATGCCGATAAGCTGGAGTTTCACGTAAAAACAGAAAAAAATACTCTGGTATTTGTGAGCGGCGAAACGAAAATTTATGCCGAAGAAAATGCCGAGGACGAAGCGGTAACAGCTGTTAAGCGTGAGATGGATGAGATTATCGGTCTTGACTTTGTCAAGGAGTATATTTATTCCCTCGAGGAGCATTTTAAGGTAAACCTTATGCGAAAGGAAAGAGGGCTAAAGTCTGCTCCAACCTCGATGCATATGATATTCACGGGAAATCCCGGTACGGGCAAAACGACCATTGCAAGACTCGTTTCACGCTACTTAAAGGCGATAGGCGTTCTTACGGGCGGTCAGCTTGTTGAGGTGACGAGAGCCGACCTTGTCGGAAGATATGTCGGTCATACCGCACCGCTGACACGTTCGGTAATCGAGTCGGCAATAGGCGGCGTGCTGTTCATCGATGAGGCTTATTCGCTCTATCAGGGACAGGACGATTCCTTCGGCACGGAGGCAATAGACACGCTTGTCAAAGGCATGGAGGATAACCGAGAGAATTTACTTGTTATCCTTGCGGGCTACACAAACGAGATGAATGAATTTTTGACGGCTAATTCGGGACTGAAATCGAGATTTCCGAATATAGTCGAGTTTCCCGATTATACTGCAGAAGAGCTGCTTGCGATTGCCAAGCTGACCGTAAGAAACAAGGGATATATTTTAAACGGAGAGTGCGACAAGCCGCTTCTTGATTATTTTGCAAGAAAACAGGCTGAGAACGCACGTGAGAACGGCAACGGACGAATGGCAAGAAACCTTATCGAGGCTGCCGTGCTGAATCAGTCCAAGAGAATAATCGCTGAAAAAAGTGATAATCTTGAGGAGCTGATTTTGGCTGATTTCGATCTTGATGAGGATGAAGATGCTGTTTGACAGAATTTTAGATAAAATTAAGGGCGTTAAAAAAGAGCCCGATGAGGTTTTTGAGAATACTTCTTCGGCGCAATCAGACGAGCTTAAAAATAAGCTTGACGAATTGTCGGGTGAAATCGGGCTTGACGCCAAGCTTGCGGCTGAGCTTGCTGCAGGCTTTTCCGATTATGCGAACGAAAGACTTGCTTCAGAGATAAAAAATCACACGGAAAAGTTGGTTCGTATGAAAGAGAAAGCAAAAAGCGAAGGGCGACTCGATTTATATGATGAAATCATTTTCCTTGAGAAGCTTTTGGCGTCGGCTGATAAATTATGCCGACTTTTGAATGAGAAAAAGGCGGCAGAAATAGTCTTTCCCGAGAGGGTCAATGAGGAAATCAGGCTTTTTTCCGATATGATTAAGAGTGATGCCACTGACAAAATCGAAGTCGATGAGACGAAAAAAGCACTTCGGGAAAAGCAGATAAGAAGAATGCAAAAGGGAAAATTCACGACAAGGGCGGGACTTATGTATCTTGAGATAATCGAGACCATGAGCGAGCTTAAGGCTTAAGCTTTTGCAAGGCAAGGGTGAAATATGTACAACAACAAAAAAATATCGGCGGTAATTGTTGCCGCGGGAAGCTCAAGAAGAATGAAGTCCGATGTTCCGAAAATACTCATGGAGATACTTGGCGAGAAGGTCATTCACAGAACGGCAAGAGCGTTTGATAACAATGATTATGTTGATGAGATAGTCGTTGTTACGAGGGAACAGGATATAGAAGAGATTAGTTCAATTCTTTGGGACATGGCAAAATTAAAGACCGTTGTTCACGGCGGAAGCGAAAGACAGGAGTCGGTTCTGAACGGCGTTCATGCGGCAAGCGGTGATATCATTGCCATTCATGACGGTGCAAGGCCCCTTGTGAGCGACGAAGAAATCAGACAAGTGATAGAGGACGCCGAAAAATACGGTGCGGCGACTCTTTCTGCCGTTCCGAAGGACACGGTAAAGGTAGCCGACAAGGACGGCTTTGTCAGCGAGACTCCGAACAGAAGCACGCTGAGAAATATCTACACTCCGCAGGTTTTCGGCAGAGAGGAATATTTGTCGGCGGCTGAAAGTGAGGAGGCTAAAAAGGCGATGTACACGGATGATTGCCAGCTTTTCGAGAAGCTAAACAAGAGAGTTTTTTTGTCCGAGGGCAAATACACAAATATAAAAATCACTACTCCCGAGGATCTTGCGATAGCGACTGCCATCGCACAGGGAATGAACTGAGAAAGGAATTTTCATGAGTAACATAAATTTCAGAGTGGGTCACGGTTATGATGTGCACCGCTTGACAGAGAACAGAAAATGCATTATCGGCGGTGTGGACATTCCGCACGAGAAGGGACTTCTCGGTCATTCTGATGCCGATGTTCTTCTGCACGCAGTCAGTGACGCGATTTTGGGTGCGGCGGCTCTTGGCGACATCGGCTGTCTTTTCCCCGATAACGACCCTGAGTTTGAGGGTGCCGACAGCCTGAAGCTCCTCGAGGAAGTTGTGAGAGTTGCAAAGGAAAACGGCTATTCGGTAGGAAATGTGGACGCTACTGTTGTCGCACAAAGACCTAAGCTTAAGCCCTATACGCTCCAAATGAGAGAGAATATCGCGGCGGCTTGCGGAATTGACGTTTCGTGCGTTTCCGTCAAGGCAACAACAGAGGAAAAGCTCGGATTCACGGGAAATGAAGAGGGAATTTCTGCCCACAGCGTTGTTTTGATTGTTAAGGACTGATTGTTGATATTTGTTCACAAGAAATTCAGATAAAATTGTATAGCAATTCAAACAAATTACTGCTATAATCAAGTGCAGATGTTTTCTGTCTCGAAGACGGAGACAATCAGTCGAAAATTCGGCTTGTTCACAGATAAGCAGAATTTGCTTCGATTTATAAAATTTGTTTTGTCCCCCCAATTCAACGGTTGAGGGGGACATCGGATTTATTCGGAAAATTCCCATTAAGAAAGGACGATACACATGGGTAAGGGTGCAAGAACCCGTTTGGCTACGGCTGAGGCTGTGAAAGCCAAAAAGGAAGAAGAATTAAAGGCAAAAGCCAAGAAAAAAAAGAATGCGCTTATTTACAGCATTGTGGCACTGGCACTGGTTATTTGCGTTGTCGGAGGAGTTTGCGTCAAGGCATTCTACTATAACAACGGCACATATCTGAGAAACAAGACTGCCGCAAAGAGCGACTCTCTTGAGCTCAGTGCGACAACGGTTGCATATTTCTTCCAGAATTCATATAACACATACAAGAGCTACTACGGCGACTATTTCTCGGCTATCACGGGAATTTCCTCGGGCGATTCGCTCAAGGATACTGAGTATCAGGACGGTCAGTCGTGGTTTGATTACCTCATGGAGCAGACAGAATCGAGCCTTAACGAGGTTGTAGCTCTTTATGAGGCTGGTCATGCGGCCGGCTTCGAGCTTACAGAAGAGCAGGAGGCTATTGTTGATAAGACGGTTGAGGCTACCGACATGAGCAACTTCACCGGTATTGTCAGCAAGGAGGATGTAAGAAAGGGCGTTGAGCTCTCCAACTATGCGGGCTTCTACAAGCAGGAGCTTATGAAGGATTATTCTTACTCCGACGATGAGATTAACACATATTTTGACGAAAATTACACGGATTTCACTACCGTCAGCTACCGTACCTACACAATCTCCTATGATGAGAGTGTGAGCGAGGACGAGTCATCGAGCGACGAGTCAACAAGCGATGAGACATCGAGTGAATCAAGTGAGGATACTTCAAGCGAATCAAGCGAGGAGACATCCGCCGAGGAGACCTCTGAAGAGAGCTCTTCTGACGAGAGCGAGACAGTCACCCTCAAGAAGGCTGAGGCTCAGATGTACGCTATGGAGCTTTCAAATGCAGACAGCGAGGACGACTTTCTTTCAATCGCCGAGGAGATTGAGAGAAAGGTAAACCCCGATTCAAGTGATTCCGCTATCGAGACTGCTATGGACAATACTCTTTCCGAGAATGTTTCCTATTCCGAGAGCAACGATGCACTTGTGTGGGCATTTGACAAGGAACGTCAGGTCGGTCAGGGTTATATCCGTGACACAGGCGAGGACGGAGCAACAAGCGGAAGCCTTATTGTATATTATATGACTGCCGTTGCTTCTAAGAACGAGACCAAGACAGTAAATGTAAGACATATTCTCTTCACAGCTGACACCTACGGTTCTGACGACGCCGCAAAGGCAAAGGCTGAGGAGGTCAAGGCAGAGTTTGAGGCAGGCGATCAGACAGAGGAAAGCTTCGGCGAGCTTGCACTCAAGTACACCGAGGACACAGGTTCTGCTTACACAAACGGTCTTTATAAGAATGTTACAAGCGGACAGATGGTGACTAATTTCAACGATTGGATCTTCGACGATTCAAGAAAGAGCGGAGATGTTGACATCATCAACACCGATTATGGATACCACCTCATGTACTATGTATCCGATTCCTATCCGCAGTGGGAGGCAGAGGTCATTGATACTTTGTCCGACAACGAATATGACGAGACACTTGAGTCTCTCAAGGAAACCTACACCGTCACATACGACGATGATATAATCAATTCGATTCCGGCTACGGCTTAAAGTAAAAGGCTGTCGGGAAGAGGAAAGCTATGCTTTTCTTCTCTCCGACAGCTTTTTTTGTTCTTTCTATTTAACTGTAGTTTCTCACACCTGCAACCCACATGATTTTCTTCATCGTGATACGGGCACGGTGAAGTGCCTTGCTCACGTCGGAGGGATTTCTACCGAGTGCCTTTGCGATTTCGCCCGTTCGCATATTTTTGTCATATTTAAGTTCCACACACTTTGCTTCAAGCGGCGTGAGGAAAATCCTCGCACGCCTCATTATCATATAAATCTCTTTTCTTCTCTGCTCGGGTGACTTTGTGTTTTCCTCCTCCTCAAAGTCGTAGCTGTCCTCAGCGGAAAAAATCTCCAAGTAATCGTCATTCGTATTAAATAACAGCCTGTTTCTAGCCATTTCATCACAACCCTTCGTTCGTCTGTTTTGTTTTGGTCGATG
>CAVKLS010000107.1:0-5997 GCA_963657025.1 bacterium
TTGATACCAGCTCGGCTTGGAGAAGAATTCCCGAGTACAACGAAGCACTCAAGAAAATGTGTGATGAGAACAACTGGCCGTTCATTGATAACGATGCCGTTGTTGAGGAATACAAGGATCACTATCAGCCTGACGGTATTCATCTTGAGCCTGTTTTCTATGAGCCGTGGGCACTCAATATGATTTCAGCCGTAATGGACTGGGAGGCAAAACAGTCGGACGATTCGTCCTCCTCATCTCAGAGCACAGACGCTTCATCGGAAGACTCCGCAAGCTCAGACAGCTCAGATAACGCCGAGTCATCGGACAGCACGGAAGAAACAAGCGACAGCGAGGAAGGATAACAAACAATCGCTTATTCGGAGGAATTAAATCTTGAATAAAAAAACAAGCAACAATTATATCTATTTAATACTTATGGGGATCCTGACTATAGCGATTGCGGCATTCATTTTCTCAATGTGCTACACAGGAAAGAACAGCAATGCAAATGTTGACGATGTGGTTAATGCGGTCATGCCGTACATGGACTCCGATAAGGTGAAGCTTGGAGATGCCAACATGGTGCAGAAGCTTTACGGCCTTGACGTGAACGAATTTGACGGCGCTACTCTTTACTACCCTGTTTCCAACATGGACGCAGACGAGCTTTTCATCGTCAAGCTTAAGGATTCTTCACAGCAGGAGGCTGTAAAATCAGCCATTGCCGCCCGTCTTGCCACACAGCTCTCAAACTTTGACGGCTACGGCGACGAACAAACCGCTATGCTTAACGCAAGCCAAACCTATGTCAGCGGCAATTATGCTATTTTCATTTCGGGAAATCAAGCAAGCGAAGGTTTAAGCGCATTTAAAAAAGCTCTCTAAAATCTATATTACAAATTTAAGGAATAAAAATGGTATTCAGTAATCTGTTTTTTATCTTTGTTTTTCTGCCTCTCAGCCTGATATTTTACCATATCTCGCCTGTCAAGCTGAAAAACACTGTTCTTACATTAATAAGCCTGGTGTTCTTTGCATGGGGCACGCCTAAGTATATTCTCTTCATACTTTTCAGTATATTTTTCAATTACTTCGGCGGACTTGAAATCGAACGCGAGAAAAAATCAGGCGGCAACGGAAAACCGGGCGTAATTTTCGCCGCTGTTGTAAACATTCTTCTCCTCTCTTTCTTCAAGTACTGGGGATTTTTGCTAAGCAACATCAACGCCGTTCTGGGGACAAGCTTTGCCGACACGGGACTTGCGGCTCCTATCGGAATTTCGTTCTTCACCTTCCAGGTGCTCTCCTATATTTTCGATGTTTACCGTGATAAAGCTCCCGCTCAGCATAACATCATTGATTTTGCATGCTTTGTCAGCTTTTTCCCTAAGCTTATGCAAGGCCCTATCACGGAATATAATCAGTTTTATACTCAGCTTCGTGAAAGAAACCACGTCAACGCTTACACCTTCGGCGAGGGCGCAAAGCTTTTCATTCTCGGTCTTGGCAAAAAAATGCTCATTGCCGATAATTTAGCCGCCGCCTACTCGGGAGTTTCTTCCCTCTCTTCGCTCAGCACGGGAAGTGCGTGGCTCGGATGTATCTTCTACACTCTCGATATTCTCTTCGACTGGACAAGCTACTCTGACATGGCACTGGGACTCGGAAAAATGTTCGGCTTCGATGTCGGTATCAACTTCGATTATCCCTATCTCTCCCTTAGTGTCAGCGAGTTCTGGAGAAGATGGCATATGTCGCTCAACAGGTGGTTCACTCACTATGTTTACTTCCCAATGGGTGGTAACCGCTGCAGCAAGGGCAAGCACATAAGAAACGTCATGGTTGTCTGGCTTCTCACGGGCATATGGCACGGAAGTGCATGGAACTTCATTTTCTGGGGTATTTTCTACGGAGTAGTTCTGCTCATCGAAAAATATCTCCTGAGCGATATTCTCGAAAAGCTGCCCAAGGCTATACGACACATTTACAGCATGCTGATAGTTATGATAGGCTGGGTGTTTTTCTTCTCCTCGAGCCTTTCGGGCGCATTCAAGTGGATTGGCAAAATGTTCCTTATCGGCGCAAACGGAATCTGGGATTCATCGGCAAGCTATTACCTCTCGACCAACCTGATTATTTTAATCATTGCCGTAATCGGTTCAACCAGACTTATGCAGAGCGTTTCCGACAGACTCGTCAAAAAAGGCAAGACAGGTGCTTTGATTATCAATCTCGCATATATTTTCATCATAGTGGCAAGCATAGCATGCATGATTGGTTCGACCAACAGTACATTCCTTTATGCTCAGTTCTAAGGAGGTGATATCGTGGAAAACAACGACAAGACTAAAAACAGCGTAAGCTTCACACTCGATGTTAAAAACGGAAAAGCCGTTTCCTCCCGTCCCCGTTCTGATGTGAAAAAATCATCTGTTAACGACCTTGTGGCAATGCTTGAGAAAAATGATACGGAAACTGCCGCTAAAGCGAAGACCAAACAAAGCCCTGATAAAAAGGTCTCGAACAGAGAGAGCACTTCTCCCAAGGCTTCGACTGAAAAGAGCGTGCAATTCACTTCGGTCAGTGGCGAGAAAACCGAATTTCAAAAAATGACATCCTTTGACACGGCAAAGAGAACAGCCTCAAGGCGTCCGACCGTCGGAAGAAAGGTGATAATCGGAGAAGAGAAAGCTCCTACACCAAAGCCGTCACAAGAGACTGCCCCGGTCAAAGAAAACACCCCGGCAGAAACAAAAGACCCGTCGACCCTCACCCGTGAGGAGCGTGTAGCTCTAAGGCGTGAGCGTGCATTGCTCAAAAATCGAAGAGTTATTTTCAAGAACGCTACGCTTCTTTTTCTCGCCGTGATTATACTGGTCAATGTGATTAATCTGCTCACCCCCGATAAGGATAAATCCGTAAACGAAAGCAGATCGCTACAAAGCTTTCCGAGTCTCTCGCTTTCCTCTTTGTTGGACGGAAGCCTGGGCAGTCAGCTCGAGGACTATGTGACCGACCAGTTTTTCATGAGAGACAACTGGATAACTCTCAAGCTAAACGGCGACAAGGCTCTTGGCAAAAAAGAAGTCAACGGCGTTATCCTCGGCAAAAACGGCTACCTTATGGAAGACCCCGACGAGGTTGATTTCACGAATGTTGACAAAAACATTGCCGCTCTCAATTCCTTTGCGCAGTCGCATACGGGACTTAAAATCAATATGGCTATTATCCCGAACAACGTCACCACGATGAAGGATTATTTACCGAAAAACATTCCCGTGCGTGACCAGACCCAAGACTTAGCTTATCTTATGAACAACCTCGACGCAGGCATAAACTTCATCGACACAACGGCAACTTTGAAGGCACATCAGGACGATTATATTTACTATCGCACCGACCACCACTGGACAAGCCTCGGCGCATACTACGCCTTTATGGATATGGCTTCAGACCTCGGCATTTCCGATCCGATAAGCTCCTATAATGTCTACACTGTAACGGATTCGTTTGAAGGAACAATGTCATCAAAAAGCGGAAGTCACATCAAAAAATACCGTGACAGCATAGAGGTCTACACCCCCGCAGGAGTCGACAGTCAGTTCTATGTCCTCTACAACGACACCTACGAAAAAAGTGCTTCGCTGTATCAGAGCGACAAGCTGAACGACAAGGACAAATACACCGTATTTTTGGGCGGTAACCACCCTCAGGTAACAATCAACACAACCGTGAATAACGGAAAGGTTCTTCTGTTGATAAAGGACTCCTATGCAAACTCCTTTGTTCAGTTCCTCACCCCCTACTACGAGGAAATTGTGATGATAGACCCACGTTATTACTACGAAAGCGTAAGCTCGATTATCGACAGCGAATCCGTAACAGATGTGCTGTTCCTATACAACTGCAACACTTACATGGGAGACACTTCCCTTGCAAATGTTCTCGGTTAACCAAAAAAGCAAAACCTCAGTTCACAAAGCATCGTGAACTGAGGTTTTTATTTACCCGACTAAGTCGAAGTAGATAATAAGAAGTGTATTTAAGCTATAATATCGGAAATTTCTTTAATTGCCGTTTCGAGCGCGTTCGGGTCAATCGGCAAGAATGTGATATGAGAAATATCCTCAAGAGAGTTAGCTCCCATCTCAGGATCTCCCGACGCCGCAATTCCTGCCAAAGGCGGAGTGTACTTTCCGAGAATTCCCATTGCCTGACCGTCCTTTGAAAGTCTTGCAAGAGTTGTGTTTCTGCTGTACGGCTTTCTCAAATCCGACTCGGGCTCATACGAGAAGTCATAGACGCCCGCAGAAAGAACCATTTCTTTGCTTTCGTATCCGGGAAGCTGTACATTTGCCTCGCAGTTAAACGGAACCTCAATATGAACGCTGAATTTTCCGTCCTTTTCAATTTCCCAATTGCAAACATACTTACCGCATGCAGAATTGTAGGAGCAATTCATCTTAGGTATTCTGACATCGGGATGCGGTGCGACAGCAGCCTTCTTAAATCCTGCTTCAAGCGGACGGATACCGACAGCATACGCATAGACAAACTCCATAACCGAGCCGTAAGCATAGTGATTGAGAGAGTTCATTCCCGTGTCGCTTATCGTACCGTCCGGCATAACGGAATTCCAACGCTCCCAAATTGTTGTTGCACCGAGATTTACGCTGTAAAGCCAGCTTGGGAAGCCTTCCTTGAGCAAGAAGTCATAAGCAAGCTCATACTCGCCCGCCTCTGCAAGCACAGTGCAAAGAAGCGGTGCTCCCGCAAATCCGCACTTAATCTGATACATATCACGCTTGAGTCTTGTCTTGAACTGCTTTACAAAGCGTGCACGGTCACGGTAAACCTTGAATTTGAGCGCAATGACATAAGCTGCCTGAGTATCAATCGAAAGTCTTCCCGACGGAGTGAAGAACTCATTTAAAACAGCCTGCTTGATTTTCTCCTCGAGATCTCTGTAATGAACGGCATCCTCAGCCTTGTTAAGTCTTTCTGCCATTTCACGGACAATCTGAGCAGATCTGTAGTAATAAACCGACGAAATAAAGGTGTCGTCCGTGCTTCCCTTAAAGCTTGTCGGCGTAGCGCCGTCAAGTGCAAGCCAGTCGCCGAAGGTATCCATGAAGTCGAAAAGATATGTCTTCTCTCCCCTGTTCTCATCGCCTCGGTCGATGAAGTCTACCCAATCCTTCATGAGCGGATAGCAGTATTCTATTTCTTCTGAATTGCCGAAATAGGTATAAAGTGTGTCAGGCAAGAATGTCGCAATATCTCCCCAAACGCTTCCCGCCTTTTCGTTGTGACCCATATTAGGAAGGAAGTTCGGCATGCCGCCGCCAAGCTTGAGCTGTTCGTCACGAAGATCTTTGATAAACTTGTGGAAAAACGCTCTTGTATCCATGTGATAGCTTGCGGTCGGTGCAAAAACCTGAGCGTCGCCCGTCCAGCCGAGTCTTTCGCTTCTCTGCGGACAGTCTGTCGGCATATCGATGAAGTTGGACTTAAGTCCCCAGACCGTATTCTGATAAAGTCTGTTGATTTTCTCATCAGAAGTCTCGATGTAGCCGATTCTCTCGATATCGGAATAGATAACCTTTCCGACAAAATCCTCCTTGTTGAGGATTCCCTCCCAGCCTGTCACACGGACATATCTGAATCCGAAAAATGTGAAGTGTGGACGAACCGTTTCTTCTCTTCCGTCAGACACATAAACGAACTGAGACTTTGCGTCACGATAGTTTTTATTATAGAAATTTCCGCCCTGAAGAATTTCACCGAAATCAAGCACAATCTTAGTGCCCTTGGAGAAATCAGCCTTGAACTCGACAAAGCCGGCAAAATTCTGACCCATATCAAGAACAATTTCTTCGGCAGGTGTATAGATGATATCCTTTACGGCAATTTCTTCCTTTTCGACTACGGGAAGGCTCAAACGGTCCTGAAGCTTATCGACCGCAAGATTTCTTGTCTCCTCGTGCTCCTCGGGATTTTCGAGAACCTCGACAG
>CAVKLS010000108.1:0-5955 GCA_963657025.1 bacterium
ACTATGCTGTCGGCGGTGACGGTACGCTACTTGAGATCGCAAGGGCGGCAATCGGTAAGGAAAATGCGCAAATCGGTGTTTTCCCTATGGGAAGCGGAAACGACTACATCAGGCAATTCGGAAAAGCCGAGGATTTTCTCGATATCGAAGCCCAGCTTGACGGGAATGCCGTTGCGGTTGATGCCATAGAAACGCTTGAGGGAGACGCACTTAATATATGCTCTCTCGGACTTGATGCGGCAGTTGCGTATAATATGGATAAATTCAAGCATATTCCGTTTGTGTCGGGCTCTCTTGCGTATGAGCTTTCGCTTGTGAAATGTCTTTGCGGAAAAATCGGCGAAGAATTGGAGATTAAGCTGAATACAACCAAGGGTGAAATCAAACTTGAGGGAAATTTCATCTTTGCCTTGGCGGCTAACGGTCAGTATTACGGCGGCGGATACCGGGGTGCGCCAGTGTCTGTCTGCAATGACGGTCTTCTCGATTTCGTGCTCATAAGAAAGCCGCCACTTTATAAAATTCCGGCAATGGTCGGCATTTATAAAAGGGGCGGTCACCTTGACAGCGGTAAATTTACCGATTATCTCAGCTTTTACAGCGGTTATGAGATGCAAATTAAATCAAAAAAAGAAGCTGTTGCAAACCGTGACGGAGAGTGCGACCTTGTCAGGCGAGAGGTATTCAAAATCAAGCCTAAGGCGACTTCGTTTATATTGCCAAAAGGGATTGAGCTTCGTGCTTTTATGCAGACGAAACGACTGTTTTTAAGACCGTGGCAAAAGAGCGATTTTGATGATTTCTATGAGATTATGTCGGATGAAGAGGTTATGCTTCCCGCAGGAGTAAGTGCTGTTACTGACAGACTTGGCGGTTACACTAAGTTTGTTCATTATTTGCAGAATCCTTTGGCTTATGCTGTTGTCCTGAGGGAGAGCGGAAAGGTTATCGGATCTATTAACTATCAGGACGACGACACGAGAAACCAAAAGGCTGTTTGTTCACGTTCGATTGCGTATGAATTGAACAAAGACTATTGGGGCAACGGCTACATGCCCGAGGCACTTTCTGCCATGACGGAAAATGTATTTGAGAACACGCCGACTGAAATTCTTGCCGTTGGCTATCACAACGGAAATATACGCTCGAAGCGTGTAATAGAAAAATGCGGCTTCACTTTCGAGGGCGTGATTCAAAGTGCTTTTCGTGCGTCTGACGGAATGCTCTATGACATCTGCTCCTATTCCATGACAAAAGAGACTTATCTTTCCCGAAAGGAGAATAAGAATGTATAGCTTTGACAGAGAGAAATATAACGAGAGAATGAAGTGGTTTTTGCACGATCGCTTCGGAATGTTCATTCACTGGGGAATTTATTCGATTCCGGCTCGCGGAGAATGGGTGAGGTCGACTGAGGAAATGCCCGAGGAGGACTATATAAAGTATTTTGAGGAGTTTAATCCTGTTGACTTTGACCCAAAGAAATGGGCAAGAGCGGCTAAAAATGCCGGAATGAAGTACGCTGTTTTAACGGCTAAGCATCACGACGGATTTTGTCTTTTCGATTCCAAGCTTACCGATTGGAAGGTGACAAACACGCCGTACGGAAAGGATATTGTTAGGGAGTATCTCGATGCGTTCAGAGCACAGGGACTTCGGGTTGGACTTTATTATTCGCTTCTTGACTGGCATCACCCCGATTATCCGTCCTACAAGGACAGAAATCATCCGATTCGAAACGATGAACGGGAAAAAGACAAGCAGAAGAATTTTGACAATTACCTAAAATACATGCACGGTCAAATAGAGGAGCTTTGCCGAGATTACGGTAAAATCGATATCATGTGGTTCGATTTCTCTTATGACGATATGACGGGCGAGAAGTGGAAAGCAAGCGAGCTTGTCAGAATGGTTCGTTCCTATCAGCCTGATATAATTCTTGATAACAGACTTGAGGTAAGCGGAACGGGCTTCGGCTCAATCGCAACGGACAATCCGTCGGAGTTCAGCGGCGATTTTGTCAGCCCCGAACAGATTATTCCACCGTCGGGCTTCAAGGACGAGAGCGGAAGAAATATTGCGTGGGAAGCTTGCGTCACGATGAACAACAACTGGGGCTACACCGCAAAGGACAAGAATTTCAAGCCATATGATATGCTTGTGCGAAAGCTCGTCGAGTGTGTATCCAAGAACGGAAATCTGCTTTTGAATGTCGGCCCCGATGCGAGAGGAAATATTCCGAAAGAGAGCCTCGAGCGACTTGAGCAAATCGGCGAATGGATGAGAGCGAACGGCGAGTCAATCTACGGCTGTGCGGCGGCAAATCTGCCAAAGCCCGAGAACGGCAGACTGACAAGAAACGGAAACACGATTTACTATCATATATACGAAAACTCAATCGGAAGCATTTGGCTTGAGAATATCAGGCACGATGAAATCAAGTCCATAAGACTTCTTTGCGACGGAACGGAAATAAAGCTTGCCGACAACTGGATGGTCGAGAATTATCCTGATGCGGTTTTTGTCGATGTTTCGTCTACTGTGTATCTTCCCGACAGCGTGGATACCGTTTTAAAAATAGAACTTAAAGAGGAAAAATCATGAGCGTAGGATTTTTTACGAATGAAAAAATAAGCGGCAGAGTTACAAGAATCTTCGGAATAACAGGCGAGATTATGTATCTTG
Organism: bacterium; assembly: GCA_963657025.1. GTDB lineage: Bacteria > Bacillota > Clostridia > Oscillospirales > Acutalibacteraceae > SIG603. The sequence goes on from CAVKLS010000108.1 coordinate 2,686, forward strand.
TCGAGGGCGACGAAAAAGCTGTTCTTATTGATACCGGAGTTGGCGTCGGAAGACTTGACGAGTATGTAAAGACTCTGACGGACAAGCCTATAACCGTGCTTTTGACTCATGGACATATTGACCATGCAATGGGTGCACCGCTTTTCTCGGATGTCAGAATGAGCGGCGAGGATGCGGCTATTTATAACGATCCTAATTCAGCAGGCGACAGAAACGCATATGTGAAGGAGCTTCTTTCGTTTATGTATCCCGATGAGGATGTTTTCGGCACACTTACAGAGGATGATTTCATCGTTTCCGATTTTGCAAACGATGAGCAGCTTGGCAGAATTGAGGACGGAGATATTTTTGACTTAGGCAACCTGCACATTCAGGCAAATGCATGTGCGGGACACACACCCGGCTCAATGACATTTTTAATTGCCGAGGAGAGAATGCTTGTTACTGGTGACGCCGCAAACAACAACACACTCATTAATTTTGATTACTGTCCAAGCATAGAGGAATACCGAAACAATCTCATTTGGCTTAAAATGGCTGTGGACGGCTTCTATGACCGTGTGCTCATCTCCCATGGCTCGGGTGATATTAAGAATGATTTAATAGAGTCCTTGATAGAGCTTTGCGGAGAAATAATCGACGGCAAGGACGATAAAGCAGAGATTGAGGCAATGGGCAAAAAAGCATATCTTGCAAAGAACAGAGATGATAAATTCGAGCGTTTGGACGGAAAAACGGGTGATATTGTATACAGCCGTGACAATATTCACGCTCACTAAGTTGAAATACTTCTCTGTTTGTGGTATACTTACCAAGGTCTTTTAGTAAAATTGCGACTTTAGCGCAAATTTACGCTATATTAATTAAAGAAAGGCATTATCATGGGAAAGTATTTCGGAACAGACGGCTTCCGCGGTAAAGCGGGTGAAAATTTAACCGTGGAGCACGCCTACAAAATCGGTCGTTTTCTCGGATGGTATTATTCTGAGAACGGCACAAAAAAGGCTCAGATTGTAATCGGAAAAGACACACGTCTTTCCAGCTATATGTTTGAGTACGCACTTGTTGCTGGTATCACCTCATCCGGTGCGGATGCATATCTTCTTCATGTCACAACCACGCCGAGCGTAGCTTATGTGACTTTAACTGAGGATTTTGACTGCGGTATCATGGTTTCGGCAAGCCACAATCCTTACTACGACAACGGAATCAAGCTGATTAATTCTCACGGCGAGAAAATGGACGAAGAGACCATTCTTAAGGTAGAGGAATACATCGACGGCAAAATCGGAGAAATTCCTTTTGCATCGGGCGACAAAATCGGCATTACTGTTGACTTCTTTGCGGGCAGAAACAGATACATTGCTTATCTTCTCGCTCAGGCAAGACGTTCCTTCAAGAATTACCGTGTCGGACTTGACTGCGCAAACGGTGCATCCTGGAATATCGCTAAGGTTGTTTTCGATGCTCTCGGAGCTAAGACATATGTAATCAACGCTCATCCGAACGGAACAAACATCAACACCGACTGCGGCTCAACTCACATTGAGAGACTTCAGGAGTATGTCAAGGAAAATAATCTTGATGTCGGCTTTGCATTTGACGGTGACGCAGACCGCTGTCTTGCCGTTGACGAGAACGGCAACGTTGTTTCAGGTGACGCAATTCTCTATCTCTACGCTGTTTATCAGAAGGAGAGAAATCACCTCATCAACAATACTGTTGTAACAACCGTTATGTCTAACTTCGGTCTTTACAAGGCATTTGATGCGGCAGGAATCAACTACGAGAAAACTGCTGTCGGCGATAAGTATGTCTACGAGAATATGACAAAGAACGGTCACATCATCGGCGGCGAGGATTCTGGTCATATCATTTTCTCAAAGTATGCTACAACAGGTGACGGACTTCTCACAGCTATCAAGGTTATGGAGGTCATGATTGCAAAGAAGGTTACTTTAAGCGAACTTACAAAGGGCTTCGTCAAATATCCTCAGCTTCTTGTTAACGTTAAGGTTACAAGCAAGAAAGAGGTTAACGAGGACGCCGATGTTCAGGCAGAGGTAAAGAAAGTAGCCGAGGCACTTGGCGACACGGGAAGAATTCTCGTTCGTGAGTCGGGTACAGAGCCGCTTATCAGAGTTATGGTAGAGGCTAAAACCGATGAGGAGTGCGAAAAATATGTTTATCAGGTAGTCGATTTGATTAAATCAAAGGGCTATGAGGTAAAGTAAATAAACTTGAAAATCATTTAGGGCAGTCGTTAAGACTGCCCATTCGGCTTTTTATGGGCAATTTGCTCGGCTAAAGTGTTAAAACAAAAGGATGATAAAGCAATGAAAAAAATCAAAGAAAATGCGCCTGAAAGGCTCAGAAAAATTCTTCTTGTCATACTCGGAAATGCCGTGGTCGCTTTCGGCGTCTGCTATTTCATTTTGCCTATGAATTTCATCATGGGCGGCGTCACCGGTCTGGGACTTATATTCTCCCACTATTTCAGTATGGATATTTCGATACTGACCTATATAATCAATATTGTATTTTTCTTAGTGGGACTCGTTTTCATGGGCAAGGAGTTTGCATTCGGAATAGTAGTCAGCACGGTGACTTATCCCACATTTCTTTATATCTACAGGAAAATTCCGAATCTTACCTACAGCGGAGACGATGTCATGCTTGCGCTTGTCTTTGCGGCAATAGTCATAGGTATCGGTGACGGGCTTATCCTTAAGAACGGTGCAAGCAGCGGCGGAATTGAGGTGCTTTCCTGCGTCATAAACAAGAAAACGGGGATTAAGCTTGCACTTCTTATCAACTGCGTTGATATGATAATTCTGTTTGTTCAGCTTTTCTATTCCTCAGTAGAGCAGATTCTTTACGGAATTTTGCTCACCATGGCACTTTCGTTTGTTCTCGATAAGGTACTCGTTATGGGCGGAAAGAGAAATCAGGTCACGATTATCTCTCCCGAGCACGAAAAAATCCGCGAGGCAATTTTAGCCGACCTCGACCTCGGCTGCTCGATGATTAAAATGGAGACGGGATTTGTCGGAAAGCCGACCGAAGCCGTTATGTGCGTTTTGCCCCGAAACAAGCTTCAGTCACTGTACAACATGGTGCTTGATTTCGACAAAGAGGCGTTTATTGTTACCTGTGAGGTTTCAAATGTCAAGGGCAGAGGCTTCTCGGTTCCGAAGATGTGGAAAGAAAAAAACTAAAAAGTGCTTTTATTATCCTGTAACTTGTGTTACAATCTTGTCAGATGGGTAA
>CAVKLS010000109.1:0-5429 GCA_963657025.1 bacterium
AAAATTCCCTTTTCGCTCAAATAATGAAGCATTGTCTCACTTCTTACCGTGCCGCACGAGAAATTGAGTATATACGGCAGAGCATCATCACGGGAATTGATGACTACATCGGGCATTTCCTTAAGTCTGCTTAAAAGCCTGTCCCTGATTTCTGTGACCAAGACAAGCTCCTCCCTCTCGTCAGGCAAAACTCTTACCGCCTCTCCGAACGCACAAATTGCGGGCACAGGCTCTGTTCCGGGTCTAATCTGCTTCTGCTGACTTCCGCCGAACGCTCTGGGATTCACTCTCGCCTTCTTTGAGATATAGATTGCACCTACTCCCTTCGGAGCGTGAACCTTGTGTCCGCTTATCGTCATCATATCTATTCCGAGCTTCTTCAGATTAATCTTGATTTTTCCGAAGCCCTGAACATCGTCAACATGGAAAAATGCGGGAGCGTTCGCACGCTTAATCGCATTTGAAACGGTTGAGAGCGGAAGCATAACTCCCGTCTCATTGTTGACCGCCATCATGCTGACAAGTATTGTTTTTTCAGTGATTGCACCGTAAATATCCGAATCGGGTATTTGTCCGCTCTCGTCAGGCTTAAGGTAAATCACCTCAAAGCCCTGCTTTTCGAGTTCTTCCGCCGCTTTCAGCACGGAAGGATGCTCAATCGCCGTTGTAACTATTCGGTTGCCTCGGCGCTTTCTTGCGTCGGCACCGCCCAAAACGGCAAGATTATTTGCCTCTGTTCCTCCTGAGGTGAAATAAATCTCGCTTTCCTCGCAACCGAGCTTTTTTGCTATTGTCTCTCTTGCTTTTGTTATTTCCTTCTCCGCCTCGAAGCCGACAGAATGAAGCGAAGACGGGTTTCCCCAGCACTCGCTCATCATGTAGCAAGCCTTGTCAAGAGCCTCCTTACAGACCTTTGTCGTGGCAGAATTGTCAAAATATATCATTATAATTTTCTGTATCCTGTGTCAAAATCTATTATATTCTTAAGCGGTTCACCGTCGTGATAACGCTTAAGATTTTGGGTAACTATATTTAAAATTCGGTTCTTTGTCTCGTCAAGATGGAAGCCGCCTGAAATATGCGGTGTGATTATCACATTTCTTGCCGACCAAAGCGCATTATCGCTCGGCAGCGGCTCAGGCGTCATAACGTCAAGTCCCGCACCGTAGATTTCACCGCTGTTAAGAGCCTCAACAAGGGCGTCCTGATCGACTATCGTGCCTCGTCCGACATTGATGAAAACGGCGGATTTTTTCATCCTTGCGAATCTTTCCTTGGTGAACATATTAGCCGTCTCCTTTGTGCCGGGCAGTGAAACGGCTACGCAATCCGCTCTTTCCAAAAGCTCGTCAAGCTCCGCATTCAGGTGAATTTCGTCAGCATATTCGGACGGCGTTAAATCTGTTCTTCTGACGCCGATGACATACGCACCCATTGCCTTGCAAAGCTTTGCAAATTCCGTGCCTATGTCGCCCATACCGACAACAAGAACGGTCGAGCCCCACACTGATGTGACACTGCCGAGGTCGCCCCACTCGTGCTCTCTCTGCAAATCGTGATAGCCGTTCAGCTTTTTGATGAGTGAAAGATACATACCGAGCATGTGCTCCGCAATACCGAGACCGTAGCCGCCCGTCACGTTCGTGAGGATTACTCCCTTGGGAAGCGACTTCACAAAAGCGTCCACACCTGCTGAAACAGTCTGTAGCCACTTGAGATTTTTGCATGTCGGAAGCATCTTCGGATTGGGACAGCCGAGAATGATGTCTGCCGACTCCATGAGCTCCTGTGACGGATTTTCGTCAAAAATATATTCGTAATCGGGAACAGCCGCACCGATTCTCTTGTTATCTTCTTCTGAAACGGGAATACACGATAATACTTTCATATCATTCACCTTTCCTTTATCAAAGTTCTTCTATAACCTCAAGCCAAATTCTCGACGAAGCATCGGAAGGCATTCTGAAATCTCCTCTCGGAGAGAGTGTGACAGAACCGACCTTGGGGCCGTCTGGCAAACAGGAACGCTTGAACTGCTGAGTGAAAAATCTTCTGTAGAAGGTTTTCAGCCATTTCTTAATCGTCTCTTCATCGTAAGCTCCGTCAAATGCCTTCAATGCCATGCGGTAGATTTTATCGGGTGTGAAGCCGAATCTGAGCATATTGTAAAGGAAGAAATCGTGAAGCTCGTAAGGGCCGACCAAATCCTCCGTTTTCTGAGAAATCTCTCCGTCCTTAGGCGGCAAAAGCTCTGGGCTTACAGGCGTGTCGAGAATATCGTAGAGAACGTCCTTGATTTTCTCGTTTGTGTCCGCCGTGTACTTAACGAGGTGGCGAACCAATGTCTTAGGTATCGAGGAGTTCACGGCATACATCGACATATGATCGCCGTTGTAGGTAGCCCAGCCAAGTGCAAGCTCCGAAAGGTCTCCCGTTCCGACAACGATACCGTTCTCCTTGTTGGCAATATCCATGAGGAGCTGGGTTCTTTCTCTTGCCTGAGAGTTCTCATATGTGACATCAAGCTTCTTTGGGTCGTGACCTATATCGGCAAAATGCTGATTGACAGCCGCCTGAATGGGAATTTCTCTGAAATTAACACCCAGTGCCTCAGCAAGAGTCTGAGCGTTTGATTTTGTTCTTCCCGTCGTGCCGAAGCAAGGCATGGATACCGCCTTGATACCGTCACGGTCAAGTCCGAGAGAATCGAACGCATTGACCATAACAAGCAGAGCAAGAGTAGAATCAAGTCCGCCCGAAAGTCCGACAACGGCGGTCTTAGCGTTTATGTGCTTGAGTCTTGTGGCAAGACCCGTGTACTGAAGCTGTAATATTGTTTTACACCTTGTGGAAAGTGCCTGAGTATTGCTCGGAACAAACGGTCTCGGATCAATAAATCTGTCCGTCTTGAAATCCTCGAAGGTCTCTTCCTCGTAGTCAAATGAAACATAGCTGTATTTATCGCTCAGGTCATCGTTCCATGTGTTCATTCTTCTTCTTTCCTGAACAAGCTTTTGAACATCAACGTCACCGTATGTTATTCCCGATGAGAAAAGCTCGCTTTCACTCACAACAGAGCCGTTTTCGGTAATCAGACGATGACCCGCAAAAACCATATCCTGAGTGGACTCTCCGAAGCCCGAATCAGTGTAGACATAAGCTGAAAGAAGGCGTCCCGAAAATGCACCGAGCATCATTCGGCGATAATCTGCTTTACCGATTATCTCATCGGAGCACGATGAATTCATAATTACGGTTGCACCTGCCGCCGCAAGAGCCGTGCTTGGCGGAGAAGCTATCCAAACATCCTCGCAAACCTCGAAGCCGACGCAGAAATCGGGATTGTTTACGCATGAGAAAATGATATTTTCTCCCATAGGTACTTCAAAACCGCAGAAATCTATCACGACTGTTCCGTTTGCGGGAGTGAAATGTCTCATCTCGTAAAACTCAGAATAATTCGGTATGTTTTTCTTTGCAGGAAGACCAAGAAGCTCACCCGATTTGAAAACAGCAACGCAGTTATAAAGTGCGCCCATGTACGGCACGGGCATTCCAACTCCGACCAAAATATCACAGTCGCTTGTCTCCTCGATAAGCTCCCTTAAGCACTGCTGTGCCTTTCCCTGAAGAGTTCTGTCCTTGAAAAGGTCACCGCAGGTATAACCTGTGACGGCAAGCTCGGGAAAAATTATCGCCGCAGCTTTGTTTTCAGCCGCCTTAAAAATCATCTTTTTGATTTCTTCCTTGTTGGAAACCGGGTCAGCAACCTTTACGCTCGGAACTGCCGCCGCCAGTCTTACGAATCCGTCCTTCATAATAAATAAATGACCCGGCATAGTTCATATGTCGGGTCTTCCCCTTTCAGAAAAATAGAGAAAATAGTATTAGCCTGATACGCAAGCCCTGAGTTTTATCCGTCAGAGCCTGTGTCATCATAATAGGTAGTGTCGTCGGCAGGAATTTCTGCATCAGAACCGCTGTCAACATAGCTGTCGGTGCTGTCAGAATAGCTGTCCGTTGTCGAATCTGTGGAATCGCCCGTGTAAGCATCGGAACCGACATAAACGCCGTCAACAATTTGTGAGGTATCCGTGTTCGGACCGACCTTGTAGGTTGTCTGTCTCGGAGAATAAACCGACTCGCCCAACTGCTCGGTATAAAGTGCCTCTCCGTCCTTATAGAAGGTTCTTGAAGCCTCTGCCTTGTAGCCAAGCATATAGGAAGCCTTGAGCTCAACCTGATTCTGAGCAAGGCTGTAGTCTGTCTCGTAAACAACTCCGTCGTCGGGATAAAGAGTTTCCTCTGTCCATGAATCAACGGTTATGCTGTCCCAGCTGTCCGGCTGAACACCGTAAATCTTAACTGTGAGGGTTGTGTCCTCCATGCAGGCGCAGATATAAATGGTGGTGTCCATATTATTTGTAAATTTAAAATCGAGGTCAGGATAACTTACAGTTGCGTCAAGTCCGATAGGAACATAGGAAGACGGCATCTGGTGGCAATCTCTGAAGTCAATCTGAAGTCCCGCATAGAGACAAGCTATGTAAAGAGTTGATGAGGTCTGGCAAATTCCGCCACCGTAAACCGGTGTGAGAACACCGCCGACAATTCCGTTAGCAGGAAGGAATCCGCTTTCTGCCGTTGTGGAGTCGCCTACAATATCGTTGAATGAGAACTGCTCGCCAGGCTGTAAAACAGTGCCGTTAATCTTCTCTGCAGCAAGAGCCATGTTGTGGTTACCGTTCTCCGTATTTGTGGAAATGGTGTAGTAAGAAGAAATGAGGCCATATTTCTCATTGAGCATATCAACGGTTACCTCAGGGTCTGTCTTGATTGTCTCAGCCTTAACCGTACCGTTTGCCTTTTTGTTGAACTGGTCCGAGACAAGAGTGAGAGTCTTGTCAACGTCTATCTTCTCGCCCGAAGAACCTTCCTTAAACTTGAATTTTTCTGTCTGAGAGTTAAAGGAGGTGATGGTAGCGTTCTCCATCTTAATCTCTGTGGAATCTCTGAACTCCTCAAGCTTTTTCTTTGTGGTGTCGTTTGTCTGTACGGTGTATTCGCAGGCAACAGCCGCCTTTTCGCTTGTCTTGCTTATCTTGGTAAGCTCAGTCTTTGCGTTGTTTGAGGCAACTTCTACGCTGTCACCGGAAAGTGCAAGGCTCTGGTTGTTAAATGTAACCGTCACGGTTATCTTACCAAGCTGGTCTTTGCAGTAATTCTCAGCCTGAGTGATTGCAGTCTCAAGTGTAAGTCCGCTGATATCGAGTTCTCCGTATGTACTTCCCTTAGGGAAAGTGTAAGCTTTTGGTGTAGCCGTGGCTTTAACGCTTGCAACACTCGACACACCGGAGACGGAAGCCTCTTCTCCGCCGGCTTTGGAGCACGCCGCAAAGGAAACGGCACAAACGGCAATCATTGCTGCC
>CAVKLS010000109.1:5439-5923 GCA_963657025.1 bacterium
TGTAAAGAAAAAAGACAGGGTGTTTTCATAAATTTTCTAATCTTATGTAAACTGTTTCACACAAAAAACAAAACGGCTCCGAATTAATCGAAGCCGTAAATTTTACCTGAAATCTCTTGTTATAACATTATCAGCCTTTTTGTAGATAAGGCACATGGTTATTCCCTCAATAATCGCCATGATAACTGCCTGTGGGAGTCGCATTACAAGCATCTGTGCGTAAGTCATTTGATAGAAGTCATGATAGAGCATGTAAAGGCAATATGTATTCACGAAAATTGTGAAAACGATATTGTTGATGAGAACATAAGAGATAATTCTCTTTATGCTGCACTTTTTGTGAATAAAAAGCGCCGTAATGATTGCCGTCATAGCGTAGGTTATCGTGAGCAAAGGGTTGTATGCTCCGAGACTGAACGTAACGAGCCAGTAACCGACGATATCGCCCAGAGCCGCAACGATTGCCGCATGAGGAGCACCGTAG
>CAVKLS010000110.1:0-5919 GCA_963657025.1 bacterium
GTCTACTCCCGAGCCAAAATCCTTTTTAAACAGCATAAATTACTCCTTATTAACTTTACAGCACTTTATGGCGGGACAAAAGCTTGCCCCACCCTTAATCATTTTTCGAATATTTAATCTATTATCGCAAATTAAGAATAATAATTCAAGATTAAATTTGTAAAATTCTCCGTCATTTACTACAATTCCGAAAGCAAGAAAAAAATATTATATTTTTTCAAAAAACTATTCCATTCCTCTATCTTTTTTGTTATAATTAACTCACGCTTATTGTATCCAAAAGGAATTTGCGTAGATATTAGTAAATTTACCGATTTTATTTCGGTGAAAAATTAAGGAGGTAACTACCAATGAGCAAGAAATATGTTTATCAGTTCACTGAGGGTAACGCAACTATGCGTGAGCTTCTCGGTGGTAAAGGTGCTAACCTTGCTGAAATGACATCTATCTTTGGTAAGGATCGTGTTCCACAGGGTTTCACAATCACAACAGAAGCATGTACACAGTATTATGAGGACGGCGGTATCAGCGATGAGATCATGGCTGAGATCGAAGAGAACATCGTAAAGATGGAAGAAGTAACCGGCAAGAAGTTCGGTGACATCGAGAATCCGCTTCTCGTTTCAGTTCGTTCCGGCGCAAGAGCTTCCATGCCCGGTATGATGGATACTATCCTCAACTTAGGTCTTAACGAGACAGTTGTTGAGTCTATCATTAAGCAGTCAGGCAACGAGAGATGGGCGTGGGACTGCTACAGAAGATTTATTCAGATGTATTCCGACGTTGTTATGGAGGTCGGTAAGAAGTACTTTGAGGAGCTCATCGACAAGATGAAGGCTGAGAGAGGCGTCAAGCAGGACGTTGAGCTCACAGCTGATGACCTCAAGGAGCTCGCATTCCAGTTCAAGGCTGAGTATAAGGCTAAGATCGGCACAGACTTCCCGTCTGATCCTAAGGAGCAGCTCATCGGTGCTATCAAGGCTGTTTTCCGTTCATGGGATAACCCAAGAGCAAACGTTTACAGAAGAGACAACGATATCCCGTTCTCTTGGGGTACTGCTGTTAACGTTCAGTCCATGGCATTCGGTAACATGGGTGATGATTGCGGTACAGGTGTTGCTTTCACAAGAGATCCTGCTACAGGTGAGAAGAAGCTCATGGGTGAGTTCCTCACAAACGCACAGGGCGAGGACGTTGTTGCCGGTGTTCGTACTCCGATGCCTATCGCTGAGATGGCTGAGAAGTTCCCGCAGGCTTTCGCAGACTTCCAGGATGTTTGCCAGAGACTCGAAGCTCACTACAGAGACATGCAGGACATGGAGTTCACAGTTGAGCACGGTCACCTTTATATGCTCCAGACAAGAAACGGTAAGAGAACAGCTCAGGCTGCACTTCAGATCGCTTGCGACCTCGTTGACGAGGGAATGAGAACACCTGAAGAGGCTGTTGCTATGATCGACCCGAGAAACCTCGACACTCTCCTCCACCCACAGTTTGACGCTGCTGCTCTTAAGGCTGCAACACCTATCGGAAAGGGCCTTGGTGCTTCTCCTGGTGCAGCTTGCGGTAAGATTGTCTTCACAGCTGATGACGCTGTTGAGTGGGCTGAAAAGGGCGAGAAGGTTGTTCTCGTAAGACTTGAGACATCTCCTGAGGACATCACAGGTATGAAGTCCGCTGAAGGTATCCTCACAGTTCGTGGCGGTATGACATCTCATGCTGCTGTTGTTGCTCGTGGTATGGGTGAGTGCTGCGTTTCCGGTTGCGGCGACATCGTTATGGACGAGGCAAACAAGAAGTTCACACTTTCCGGCAAGGAGTATCATGAGGGCGACTTCATCTCCATCGACGGTACAACAGGTAACATCTACGAGGGCGTTATCCCAACAGTTGACGCTACAATCGCAGGTACATTCGGCAGAATCATGTCCTGGGCTGACGAGATCAGAACTCTTAAGGTCAGAACAAACGCTGATACACCTGCTGATGCTCAGAAGGCTGTTGAGCTCGGTGCTGAGGGTATTGGTCTTTGCCGTACAGAGCACATGTTCTTCGGCGAGGGCAGAATCGATGCATTCCGTGAGATGATTTGCTCCACAACAGCTGAAGAGAGATCTAAGGCTCTTGACAAGGTTCTTCCTTACCAGCAGAGCGACTTTGAGGGTCTCTTCGAGGCACTTAAGGGCAACCCTGTTACAATCAGATTCCTTGACCCACCACTTCACGAGTTCGTTCCTACAGAGGAAGCAGACATCGAGAAGCTCGCTAAGGCTCAGGGCAAGACAGTTGCTGAGATTAAGGCTATCTGCGATGGACTCCACGAGTTCAACCCAATGATGGGTCACAGAGGATGCCGTCTTGGTGTTACATATCCTGAGATTGTTAAGATGCAGACAACAGCTGTTATCAGAGCTGCTATCAACGTTCAGAAGGCTCATCCTGAGTTCAAGATTGTTCCTGAGATCATGATCCCGCTCGTTGGCGAGGTTAAGGAGCTCAAGTACGTTAAGAACTTTGTTGTTGAGACAGCAGACGCTGAGATTGCTAACTCCGGTATCGAGCTCAAGTATGAGGTTGGTACAATGATCGAGATCCCGAGAGCTGCTCTCACAGCTGACGAGATTGCTACAGAGGCTGACTTCTTCTGCTTCGGTACTAACGACCTTACTCAGATGACATACGGCTTCTCAAGAGACGATGCTGGTAAGTTCCTCAACGCTTACTATGATGCAAAGATCTTCGAGAACGATCCGTTTGCTAAGCTCGACCAGGTTGGTGTTGGTAAGCTCATGAAGATGGCTATTGACCTCGGTAAGCCGGTTAACCCGAACCTCCACATTGGTATTTGTGGTGAGCACGGCGGCGATCCTGAGTCCGTTAAGTTCTGCCATAAGATTGGTCTTAACTATGTTTCTTGCTCACCGTTCCGTGTTCCGATCGCTCGTCTTGCAGCTGCACAGGCAGTTATCGAGAACAAGTAATTTCTGAGTAGAAATTTAGTTCTAACTTAATAAATTGTCCCCTGTCTCTTTCGAGGCAGGGGATTTTTGTTTACAAAAAACCTCTAAAGCAAATTGCCTTAGAGGTTTTAAAATTAATATTCAGGCTTTTTCGACTTCAATCAAAACCACAGTGACATTATCGTTACATTCCTTATCGTTGCAAAGCTTAATTATCTCTGCTGACTTCTCTCCGATTGATTTCTTGGCGGCAAGAATTTCTTCTATTTCGTCAAGTCTCACAGAGTTGGTTACACCGTCACTGTTTAATAAGAGGATATCACCTTTTTTCAGTTTGTATTCATCAGAAATATGAGGATTTAGCATTACTTCATCCGGATTCACTCCGAGATACTGAGTCAGCATATTTCTTCCGAAAGCGATATTGATTCCCATATCGTGATACATCTGATAGACTGTATCATCATAGCTGAGTTTTGTGAGCTTTCCGTCTCTGTAGATAAAGCCCTCGCTGTCTCCGATATTATAAAGCCTCGCCTTTCCTCTGTATAAATGGAAAAGCACAATAGTTGTTCCGCAAACAGAGAGATTATTATCAAGCGAATAATTCAACACCGTTTGATTGAGCTTATCAAAAATTTTCTCCTTATCAGAATCAAATTTGTTGTAGGGATAAAACTCCGATAAGCTTTTAACAGCCAACAAGGAAGCCATCTCCCCCTCGCTTGCTCCGCCCATTCCGTCGCAGACAGCATAAAGCTGACTTCTCTCATCGCAAGTGGAGGAGTAAGAAAAGCGTGTGCTTTCAGTATCGTCTCGGTAATGACCGCCAAGCAAAAGTAAGTTATCCTCATTGTTGCTTCTGACTGCTCCGATATCCGTTATTCCCGAAAAATTGATTCTCATAATTTGCCTCAAAATCAGCTCAACATTCTTTGAGCTTTCTGTCGCAAGAGACAATGCATTCTCTTGCCAAAATCAAAAGTGGATCTATATATTCCTCACCAAGAGATTCCGTTCGTCTGATAACAGAAAGCTCGGTACAACCGAGTATCAGAATCTCTGCCCCTCTGTCAATAAGCCTGTCGGAAACCGCCTTAAATGCAGTCATATCGACCTTCTTACCCGCCTTAACCTGATTATAGATAATCGACATAACGGTCTTCTGGTCATTTTCATCGGGATAAATGCACTCTATCCCCTTTTCCCCACAAGCCGTTTGATATATACCGGTTTTAACAGTTCCCGTTGTAGCCAAAAGTCCGACCTTTTTTATACCGTGCCGCTCGATTTCCTCAACCGCAAGTCTTCCGATATTCAAAATAGGAACCTCGGTAGAAGCCTGAAGAGCCTCATAAAAATAATGTGCAGTGTTGCAGGTCATTGCTATTGTGGTACAGCCTGCATCGGTCAGTCGCTTGGTTTCCTCAAGCATGGCAGGAAGCGGATTATCCTCGCTGAGTCCGAGAATGTAGTCCGTTCTGTCGGGTATTGTGGCACGACTGGAAAGAAGCATATCTACATGCTCTTGGTCACAGCTCGCATCTGTGTTTTCTGTCAGAAGCTCATAGAAGAAAACCGAACTCATCGGGCCCATTCCTCCAAGAACTCCTAAAAGCTTTCTATCACTCATTTTATCACCCTTACAGCTTGATTATTCCGCTGTCAAGCATCTGCTGTGCGGCAAGAATAATTCCCAAATTACCGCTGTTGTAATTAAGTCCGCCCTGAAGCCAAACAGCATACGGCTCACGAAGCGGAGCATCGGCTGAAAGCTCAATTGAAGCACCGAGTGTGAATGCTCCTGCCGCCATGATGACATCATCGTCATAACCCGGCATCGGAGCGGGAATCGGAGTGACAAACGAGTCAACGGGTGCACCCTTCTGCACGCCTCGACAGAAGCTGATAAGTGCCTCTCTCTCTTTAAGCTTAATCGCCTGAATGATATCTCCTCTTGGCTCGTCAAATCTCGGTGTTACGTCATAGCCGAGAAGAGTAAAGAGCGAAGAAGCGAAAATTGCAGTTTTAACAGCTTCTCCAGCAACATTCGGAGCGTGGAAAGCACCCATGAAAAGCTCTCGGTTGTTGTTTAAAGTACAACCGATCTCACGTCCCGTTCCGGGTGTTGTGAGGCGATAAGCGCAAAGCTCAACCAAATCGTGTCTGCCCGCAATGTAGCCGCCTGTCGGAGCAATTCCGCCGCCTGCATTCTTTATAAGAGATCCTGCCATAAGGTCGGCGCCGACCGAAACAGGCTCGATTTTTTCTACATACTCACCGTAGCAGTTGTCGACAAAGATAATTGCATGCGGAGCATTCTTTCTCGCCACGGCAATTATTTTCTCAAGATCGTCAATTCTGAGCGAAGGTCTAAGGCTGTATCCACGGGAACGCTGAATATAAATCATCTTGTAAGAATCGTCAGCTTTTTCTTCTATTCCCTTCAAATCAACCGAACCGTCATCAAGCAAATCTACCTGCTCATAGCTTACTCCCCACTCCTTGAGAGATCCCATACCGCTTCCCGTAAGTCCGATAACACCGAGAATGGTGTCGTACGGTGTTCCCGTAACGCAAAGCATCTTGTCTCCGGGGCGAAGTACTCCGAAGAGTGCGACCGTCAGAGTATGCGTTCCGCTTACAAAATTATGTCTGACAAGTGCGTCCTCTGCACCGAGAGCATAGGCGAAAACCTTGTCGAGTGCGTCTCTTCCCGCATCGTCATAGCCGTATCCCGTAGAGCCAACAAAGTGGCTTTCGGAAACTCCAGCATTCATAAATGCCGCCTGCATCTTCTGCTGGTTATAACGCTGAATATCCTCGACCGCTTTAAAATACGGCTTAGCCAAATCCTCGGCTTTTTCTGAAAGATTGATTAATTTATCGTCAATATTAAAATAAGAGTACATTTCTATTTCCTTTATTAAGTTCATTTGTTTGCGACGGAATTTGAAGC